>CAYSTR010000067.1:0-10205 GCA_964433745.1 uncultured Oscillospiraceae bacterium
CTCTTTACAATATCGTCAAGTGTGACACTCCTACCCTCTTTTATCGAGACATTGGCGGCAGCACCGATGATAATCGAGTTTGTACCCGCATAGCTTCCGGCGGCATGTCCCAGCGGGTCGGGGATATCCTGGAGGAAGAGCATTTTTCTTAGTCTCTCGTCTCCGCCGCCATGACCGCCTCTTACACGGGTCAGTCTGTGCTCGGTGATGTTGTCGTTTAGGTCAAACACCTTGATTATGTCACAGTCGGTTCTGGACAGCACGCCGGTTTCTGGCAGAAACGCCTCCAGACGTCCGGCAGAGCCGTTGATGGACATTCTCCATCCCTCGTATGCTGTGGTTGCGTTGAGTGAGTAGGAGAGCAGCTGTCCGGTCTTATAGCGGACGTTTACACTCATTGTATCGTATATATCTATCTCGTCCGAATAGACACAGCCGTCCTTGTAATAACCGTCATATTTCTCATTGTTGCGGTACATCTCTATCTCGCCGTCGTTTAGCTTGTAGTAGAAGCCGCACTCGTTTTTGTGGGAACAGGTCTCGCACTTCTCACCCTTGAATGTACTGTTTTTTGCACCGTAGAGGTTTAGCTCGCCGAATGCAGAGACCTTTTCTGGTATGGCATCCAGCCACCAGTTGATAAGGTCAAAGTGGTGGGTTGATTTGTGAACAAGCAGCCCACCGCTCTTAGCCATTCTGCTGTTCCAGCGTCTGAAATAGCTAGTTCCGTGTGCTCCGAACATCATTACTCGGTCGAGAAGCCATTCAAAGTGAACGCTGTAGACATCTCCTATAGCACCGCTCTTTATTATCTCCTTAATCCTAGTCATGTAAGGAGCATAACGGTAGTTGAATGTGACAACAAGCTTTTTGCCGTACTTCTTTTCTGCGTCCAGTATAGCCTGACATTTAGCGGCATCGATGGTCATGGGTTTTTCTGTAATGACATCGCAGCCTAACTCCATCGAACGGATTATGTAGTCACTATGGTAAGCATCGACGGTTGTGACGATGACCACATCGGGCTTTTCTGTCTTAATCATCTCATCGAAGTCTTCATAGATTCTGGCATTCGGTATGTGCTTTTTAAATACCTCACTGCGTCCCTTGTTTATGTCGTAGACTGATGTAATCTCGGCACAGTCCGAGAAATCGTTTAGCAGGGGAATGGCAAACATACCGATTCCGCGGCCGCTTGCTCCTGCAAATGCATACCTTTTCATAACATTATACTCCTTAATATATTTATTCTTGCTGTCTAAGTTCCGCAGACAACCTTTGTTAGAATATCCCTGTAATATATGTAGTTTAAAAGCGGAACATCATGCGGAATGGCGTGGTCTATATGGGGGATATACCCGCCCTTTCCTATCATGTATGGTACTTTAGACATAACCTCATTATATATCTCTTTCTTACCTTTTGCAAGCTCTCTTTTGTCAATACCCCCTAACATTGCAAAGGATGGGTACTCCTGTCTTAGCTTAATTAGATCATTTCCGGCAGCTATCTCAACAGGGCTCATACCGTCCACTCCGGCCTCGATAAATTCGGGGATTAACCCTCCCGGATAGCCGTCACAGTCAACATATACAAGCTTAACACCGTTTGATTTGAGAAAGCTGATAAGCCGCAAATAATGAGGGAACATGAACTTTCTGAACATCTGCGGTGAAATCATAGGAGCGTTTTTGTATGCCATGTCCTCTTTAAACTCCACTATGTCAATGTTCATGTTCTTTATTTTGTCTCTTAGTGTCTCTATGCAGAAGTCGGTAATAAAACTAAACATCTCGTCAATCAGAGCTGGGTTATCGTAGAACATGACACATAGCTCCTCAAAGCCTATCCAATCTCTTGTCGTCCAGAAAAGAAAGGGAATGCTTAAATGTGTCGGCACCAGCGATTGGCTTAGTATATCGGTTCTCTCGGTAAGATTTACAGGAAAGCGCCCGGCAGAGCTGCAATCGTAGCGTTTTTTCATTTCTAAAAAGCCTGCTCTGTCCTTTACTGGGAAAGAGAGCCACGTTCTTGTGACAAATCCGGGGGTTTCATCGTTGGAAAAATCCTTGCGGACAGCCCCGAGGTTATCCTGCCATATTTTATATCTGTCGGTTTTCTCGAGTATTTTCTCCTCAAACTGGGGATACATGCCCATATTTATGGGTACAGCAATGCTTAATGTATCAAGACCAAAAAATTCCTGCGGACTTACTCCCTCCGGGTATCCCTCCTTTATCCAGCGTGCCATCGTACTGCCTCGTATAGGCCACTCAACCAGCGGCACACGATCAACAGGTTTAAATGACAATGCGTTAATAAACCGCTCACGCCCATTCATGAAAAATAACCCCCGCTCTTATTTTATTACATAATAAATATAATTGACAAATAAGGCTTTTTGTTATATTATAGCTATAACCTTATGGTCAAGATTATAGCATAAACTATTTTTTTTGTCTTAAACTATGTTGCGTAATTCATCTGTTTATTAACCTATATTGTCTTTTTGGAGGAATAATGGAGTATCAAAAAAAGCATTTAGTGAAGGTACAAGACATACAGGTTCTTTACAGAAATGAAGTTATAGCAGGAAATACAAAGCCTTGTATTCATTGCCATGACGGATATGAAATAGGGTTTTATATTAGTGCTGATGTGGATTGCTTTATTAAGAATATGGAGTACAAGGTAAATAATAATTCCATTTTATTTATTCAACCATACCAGATGCATACGATAAAGTACAAGGATGGCTTGAAATATCACAGATATGTAGTAAACTTCAAGGAGACGTTTATACTCCCTTGCCTTGAAGCTATGGGTATCTCGGATATCTTGCAGGACATTCAGAACGCCAGATATCAAAAAATAAATCTAAATATTGAAGCCTCCGCAAAGCTCAACAATGTTATGGTGATTATGTTTCGTATATACACAGAGTATAGTAAAACGAATGATGCTGTTAATCTTGCCAAGCTGAAAAGCTATCTGTGTATTCTGCTTCTGGAGATTGCACCGGCTTATAAAGGAATTGACTATAGCATAGCTCTTTCTACGCCGGAAAAGCTTGTATATAACATTATAGCATACATAGACGAGCAGTATAGCCGTGAGATTAATCTGCAGCTTCTGACCGAAATGTTTTTTATAGACAGGTTCTATGCCTGTCACATCTTTAAGAAGATAACGAGTGTATCCATTATCGAATACATTCAGTATAGACGCGTTCTGGAGGCTCAAAAGCTTCTACTTAGCACTGATAAACCCATTCTAGAGATATGCTACGACTGCGGGTTTAATAATATCCAGCACTTCTACCGAATATTCAAGCGCCTAACCAATAAGACACCCGCACGATACCGTATATCAAACTAACAATCTACCCCCGGCAGACATGAGGTCCGCCGGGGGTTCGTTTAGAGGATTATGCAGATAAGCCCTGAACAGCCGTCGTTGATAATACGTTCGATGGTCTCTTGAAGCTTTAGTCTTGCGTCGCCGGGCATACGGTAGAGCTTGTTGTGAAGTCCCTCGTTTACCAGGTCATGCAAGCTTTTTCCGAAGATGTTCGATTCCCAAATCTTCTCCGGCTTCTCCTCGAACTCCTTGAGAAGATACATAACCAGCTCCTCGGACTGCTTCTCGCTTCCCACTATGGGGCTTACCTCAGTTGTGATATCGGCTTTCATAAGGTGAACACTGGGAGCTGATGCCCTTAGCCGTACACCATATCTTCCGCCCTGCTTAACTATCTCGGGTTCTTCCAGAGAGAGTTCATCCAGTGTCGGCATTATTATACCGTATCCGGTTGCCTCAACCTCTTCTAATGCTCCCTTTATCTTATCGTATTCATGTTTTATCTTGGCAAGCTCGATAAGACTGGGCATGAGGTCGCTCTCGCCGCCAATGTTAAGACCTGTTATCTCGTTGAGCACTTTATAGAATAGCTCCGGCTCTATCTCCACGCTAATACGTGCAGAGCCGCTCCCCAAGCTGATTTCATCGATGCGTGAGCTTTCCACCTGTTCGCAGGAGGCGATATTGTCAACCGCCGCATTCAGCTCTCCTATATGCCAGATGTCTGCTGCCGCTGACTTTATTCCGGAGAGTATGCTCTGTTTGAGCCAGTGGTTCATAGGCAGTGCCATAATCCACTTGGGCATGTGAACACATACCTCTTTGACAGGGAACTCATACAGGATGTGGGTCAATACCTCTTTAATATCGCGCTCTGAAAGCTCCAGACAGTTGAGTGCAACGACAGGTACACCGTATTCATCTGCCAGCTGTGCTCTTAGCTCCTTTGAGCTGGGGGAGAGGGGGTTTACACAGTTGAGAATCATGGCAAAGGGTTTGTTTATCTCCTTTAGCTCATTGATTACTCGAAGCTCCGCTTCTCTGTACTCGTCGCGGGGGATATCCGAGATACTGCCGTCTGTCGTTATGACCAGCCCGATTGTGGAATGCTCGTTAATGACCTTTTGTGTGCCTATCTCTGCCGCCATATTAAACGGAATTGACTGCTCAAACCATGGGGTCTGCACCATGCGTGGCATATCGTTCTCGATGTAACCTAGGGAGCTGGGGACGATGTAGCCTACACAGTCAATCATACGCACGCGCATTGTAGCTGCACCGTCGATGTTTATCCCCACTGCTTCCTCTGGAATGAACTTTGGTTCGGTTGTCATTATCGTCCGTCCTGCCGATGACTGGGGAAGCTCATCGATAGCACGTTCTGTACGGTACTCGCCCACGATGTTGGGGATTACCATGGTCTCCATGAACCGTTTAATGAATGTGGACTTTCCCGTACGCACAGGGCCTACAACGCCTATGTAGATGTCGCCGCCTGTGCGTTCGGCTATATCCTTATAAATGTTATGCATCTCCACCACTATAAATACACCACCCTTTTTACAATTAAACAATGAACTATCATATTTTCACAGGGAACAGCTACGGTATTAATATCATCTGTCTGCCGGCTAAAACCTCGGTGTCAAGATTGTTCTCCCGCATGATTGCGTCTGCGGAGGTGTTGTATCGCTTGGCTATATCCCATACATTCTCTCCGCCGTCCGAATAGTATATGGTCAGCGCCTCGGGACGTACCCACTTTCTCGGGCTGTTCTCGTCTACAGTGATTGAGCCAAGAACTGTTTTTTTCTGCCGCCCCTCTGCGACACCCGACACCTTAATGTCTGTTCGCAGTTCAAGTCTGTTAGGACCTAGTAGCATATAGGAGACATCACCGACCACCGGTTTGATTATCGCCTCTATACTACCCGGATTGTCAAGCTCTCCTGCATCGTAATCAAAATCCAGGGTGGTCTCGAAGAAAGAGGGGTTCTTATCCTCGTCCAGATAGAGGATATAGGCGGATAGGCTCATGAGTATAAATAAAGAGTTTCCGCGCATCTCCTTGCCAGTTACCTCAACATCTGCCCAGATATCTATAATCTCGGAGATGCTCACATCGCCCATCTCTATTGGCTCTTTTAACATAATCTGGTCGCGTATCATGTGGGAAAACGGTGTGAGGGTCAGAGGCTTTGTAGTGTAGCGGCTGTCGTACATTGTGGAGAATGCATCGGTAACACATTCCTCCTCTGCCTTTCCGTACACCTTAATTGTGACCGCCACAGAGAGCTTACAACCGAATATTTTGGCCTCACCGTCCATATCGTCTAGCGGCTCGAAAGAGGAGGAGACAATATCCATTCCGACAAAGCAATCGTCTCCATCGGAGGCTCCCGGTACATCGAGAATCTGGCTTACCGGTATGGTAAAGCTGCCCTGTTTTATTCCCTCGCCGCCGTAGGCGTTGTAGAGAAGCTTGACAAAGATATCACCTTTAATGATAACCTTTCCGGTAATAACTTTTATATCGGTCACAAGAGCATTGGCAGAGGTGCGGAGAATCTCCTTGACAGGCGGGCTGTGCCGTCCTAATTCCAGCTCCTCGTCCACATCGAACATGGTCTCGGCTTGGGATTTGAGAAGCTCTTGGTATAGTGATGATCTTCTCAGCTGTATTCCCGCTCCGTCCGCATCGCTTATTATCTCTTCGTGTATAGGTGTTGTAACGATGACCTTTATGTCCATAGCACCCCGCATATCCAACCGGCGAGGATTGGCGGCGCGGCAGTTTAGGTAGTTCATGGTGGGAACCGCGTCAATGTTGGCTGTTTCGGACATGCTTTTAATGTCTATGTTCTTTTGGTAATCGTTTGAGTATGTGGCGCAATGCATCTCGCCTCCTGCTGCGACATAGAATATCTGCGCCGATACACTCAGTTCAAGACTGATGCCCTCTTTGCTTGTCTTCTTAGAGGTGACCGACGGGGTAGCAATACATTTAAGCAGCTTTTCAATGTCAGGACAGCTCTCCGGAAGAATGAAATCCCATTCAACCGGCTGCTCTACACTCCCCTCGAACAGCATCTCATTTATAAGGGCGGGCTTTTGTACCACTTTAAGCTCCATATCTCAACTCTCCTTGTTAAAAATCTCTAAAGCATTTATATTCAGTAAATGTGGACAATATACCTATCCGGAGAGGAAAATCGGACAGGAAGTGCGAAATATGCATGTTAATAAAAATTATGATTAACAAACAAGCAGTATTCACACATTGCAAAGTTTTGAATAGCTTGATAATAGGGCAAAAAGGATTTATTAAAATGGAGGATGTAACAATGAATAACAGATCATACTGCTCATATAACCCATGCGATTGCGTACAGAGATGTTCCTGCTGTGAACCTTCGCGATGCTGTTGTATACCGGGACCGCAAGGTCCGCAGGGTGTACAAGGTATACCGGGGCTGCAAGGTCCGCAGGGTATTCAAGGTATACCGGGACCTGCCGGAGTGGGTGCGGGAGCGGTTATCCCCTTTGCCTCGGGTAACCCATTCTTGCTTTCATCACTAGCCACGGGTTTAGCCGGTATTCCATCATTTTTAGGCTTTGGCAATTCTGCGGAGGGACTTGCTAATCTAGGGCCTGTCATCGATCTTACAAGTGACGGGGCAACGATAGATTTTGCATTTGTTCAGCCTAGAGCGGGTACAATAACCGATTTTTCTGCACTTTTTAATGTAGCCTTGGATGCAGGTATATCGGGAACTGCTACGGTACACGCCGCGATGTACACTGCACCCCAGGGAAGCAATCTCTTTACGCAGATTCCGGGTACGGAGATTCTTCTCTCCCCGGCACTTACGGGGTTAGTAACGACTGGCACATCGGTCACAGGGGCACTGCACGGACTCTCAATTCCGGTAACAGCCGATTCCAGGCTATTATATGTAATGTGGATAACCGCCACAGGGACAGAGGTAGCAAACGAGATTTTAGGTTATGGCAGTGCGGGGCTTAATATCGTATAAAAAAAGAGAGACTGCGCGATATTATCACGCAGCCTCTCTTTTTATTCGCGTCTTAACGCCTCAACCGGATCGAGACGGGCGGCACGGGAGGCAGGGTATACCCCAAAGAATGTGCCGACTGCAGATGTGAACAGAATACAAAATATCCAGAGCCTGTAGTCGGGCAAAAACGGAAATGCAAACACCACACAAGTTATGAGCACAGCAATAATACCGCACATAACGCCGGTCAGACCGCCGATAAAGGATATTGTAAAGGATTCGGTTAGAAACTCTTTTTTTATGGCTTTATTAGTCGCACCCACGGCTTTTTTTATGCCTATTTCATGTGTTCGCTCGCTTACTGTCACGAGCATAGAGGTCATGATGCCAAGTCCAGCCACGACAAGCGATATCGATGCTATGGCGGACAATACCACCGTGACAATGTCAAATATTCCGTTTAACTGTTCTTTCTGTTTTACTAAATCCTCAACACTGTAATAACCCTTTATGCTTTTACCCTTTTCCAGCAGTGAGATTATCTCCTGTCCTGCACTCTCGGATTCTGCATTGTCTGAAAGCTTGACAGCCACACGCTCAAAACCCGAACGTCCGGACAGATACTGGAGCGTTGTATATGGTACATATATAAATGTGGGTGCATAATCGGAAATTATTCCCTCCAGCACACCCGACCCCTTTTTTGTAATCCCGATTATCTCGAATTCCTCAAATGTTTCACCTATTAAGAGCTTAACCGGTTTACCGATTATGTTTACTCTACCATATAAAAGTGTGGCAAGATGCTCTGAAATGACACACACGCGTGAATTTTGAGATACATCCCGCCCGGTTATCGAACGCCCTATACCGGGTGTGATAGAGAGGATAGAGCCTGCTCCTTTATCCACTCCCCAGAGGATGACCTCGCACCAGAGATTTTTTGCCGTTGCCTCGGTGTATTCCGCTATGATAGGGGTGATGGATGAAACATTTACGCATTCTCTTAGTGTGAGAAGATCATCTATAGTGAACATGGCAGAGGGTATCTTCTTGTTGGCTGTTATCATTAGACCGTTAATACCCAGCCGGTCAAGCTCAGTATTTACAGTCTGTTTACCCATTACTCCGATAGATGAGATAATTACCACCGAAGCCGTGCCTATTGCTATAGACAGTATGACAAGAAACGAGCGCAGCCGCCGTCTTCTCATGCGTTTTATCGATTGAATAAATAACTGCACGTACTCCCTCAATGGGTCATACCTCCTTTGTGCGGGTTAACCGTCTGTTTTTTGTGTGAGTACAACGAATGTGTTTTCGTTTATTACTTCATTAGGATTGAGTATTACATAATCCGAGACAGTCAATCCCTTTGATACAGCAATGTTGTCCTCAAACTCAATATACGTCTCAATATACTTTTTTACTGCACGTCCCTTGTCAAAGAGATATACATATTCATTGTTTCGTTCGTCTATCATTATGGCACTCACTGGTATGGTCATTAGCTTCTCTGTTTCGTCTATGCCTATTACCGCATCGGCGGTATAACCTGATTTGAGGTCGCTGTCGGGCTGTTCAAGGCTTAGAGTTATCTCAACGATGGTCTCTGTATTCATTCCGCTGAACACCTTTTTTGCATCAGAGGAGATGGCGCTAACCTTGGCAAAATAGAGCTTGCCGCCCACTCCGGGGCTTGTGACAAATGCCGCCTGACCCACACGCAGCTTTGGCATATCTGATTCGCTGATATTGATAACAGCGGTGAGCTTCTGATTTGGGGAGATGATAAATACCGGTTCGTTTACCCCGGATATCTTGCCAACAGCGGCATTAACCTCGGTTACCTGACCGGTTATGGGGGAGAAAACCTCTTTAGAGGGAATTTTTGTAGGAACATTAAAGCCGTTGAGTGCTCCCTCAATCCCGTCTATACCGGTGGTCTTAATGAGTGACATTATAGAATCAGGGTCGAGATAGTCATATAGCTCGGATATGTTTAGTTTTACGCTCTTTATCAGTTCAAGGCTCTTTTGTGTGTCTACCGTCATGAGAACCTGCCCCCTCGTGACAAAGTCACCGGGGGAGACCATGATCTTTGATGCGATGACAGGCATGTCGAGATACACCTCACGGTTTTGCTGCTCGACAAAACGTCCCTTTCCGGATATGGTTTTGGTGTAGTTAATGTATTCGGGCTTATAAACGGTGACACCCGGTAGTCCCTCCACGTAGAAAACGGGGTAGTAGATAATTGTAATAAATACCGCTGCCAACGTTAGAAATATAAGCTTTTTAGCCAGTCCTTTTTTCATTCACCGTCACAGTCCTTTCATGTGCATTCATATTTATTGTGACTGACTAACAGGAGTTTTATGCATTTATTTTCCTTGTTAATTGACAAATATTGTGATAGGCTTTATAATTGTTTTATTGAATTAGGAGGTAATAGAATGGACATCGTAAATTCATTGTATAAAAATTATCCCGAGCTAACCTGTGTAAAGGAAGATATAGACCGCTCCTTTGAGATTATTAGCGGCTGTTTTAGGGCAGGAGGAAAGCTTATTCTGTGCGGAAACGGCGGGAGTGCTTCGGACTGTGACCATATTGTGGGAGAGCTTCTAAAGGGGTTCCTTAAAAAACGTCCCTTATCCGGTGATTTTAGAAAAAAGCTAGCGGACACCGGTGCGGACAATGCGGACGTGCTCATGGACAAGCTTCAAGGCTCACTTCCGGCGGTATCACTCATGTGCCAGTCGGCCATATTTACTGCATTTTGTAATGATGTGGATGCTAATCTTGTGTTTGCGCAGCAGCTTA
>CAYSTR010000068.1:0-10096 GCA_964433745.1 uncultured Oscillospiraceae bacterium
GCCCTCATCGGTGCTATAGCAGACGGTATGATAACCGGTATAGGTGATAAATACGCCGCATACATGAATGCAGAAGCCTATAAAAAGTACATGGAAAACTATGACGGCCGTATGTCCGGTATTGGAGTTGAGCTTCTTAAAGATTCCTCCGGATATATGCAGGTGGTAGGTGTTTATCCCGATTCTCCGGCTGATAAATCGGGGATTTTAGTCAATGATTTAATCGTTAAGGTTGACGAAACCGATTTGACTGCTGAAAATTATGATTCATGCCTAGAAATGCTGCAAGGTGATGCGGGAACTAAGGTGCTTCTTACAATAAGACGTGAGAATGAAGATACACCTATCGAGCTTACGCGTATGCTTTTTGATTTGCCGTCCGTTTCATCCAGAATGATAGGTGAAAACCTTGGATACATACGTATCATGCGGTTTAACAATGCTACCGTAAAGCAGTTTGACAAGGCTTTGACCGATCTTATTGCGGCAGGGGCAGTAGGTCTGGTGTTTGATGTAAGACAAAATTCCGGCGGTTCTGTGGATGCTACGGCTAAGATTATCGATCTTCTGGCACCCTCCGGAGATATCGTGTCGGCTACATATAAAGACGGTACGACAAAGGTATTATACACCTCTGCCTCTGGTGAGGTTAATCTTCCGATGGTTGTGCTTGTGAACCAGAATACAGCAAGCTCTGCGGAGCTTTTTGCTGCTGCATTGCGTGATTTCGGTAAAGCAAAGCTTGTTGGCGGAAAGACGTTTGGAAAGGGAGTAATGCAAAATCTATTTCCGCTAGGTGATGGCTCGGCTCTCAACCTAACAGTTGCCCGCTATAATCCTCCTTTAGGGCAGAATTATGATGGTGTGGGATTGAAGCCGGACTATGAGGTTCGTCCCTCCTCTGACGAGCGAGACCTGTTTGAGCTGGACGAAAATACCGATCCACAACTGAAAAAAGCGATTGATGTAATAGCTGCACTGGTTAAAAATACCGGTGGCGAGATAAATCTGGAGGGTGAGCCGGTTGTATCTGGTGATGAAGAGATATCCTCCGATAACGAAGGGAATGAATCGTCGGAAGAGGATAGCGCGTCTGAGGAAACATCAAGCGGGGAATAGGATAGAGTTCCTTTTATGTTAAATATTGAGTTTTCTGTTTAAGTATAATTTCTCTTTATCCTCAAAAAATACCTATATACTAAATAAGGGGGTATCGGGACTGTGTCCTTAACACGCTTATGAATATGGTAATTTGTGACGAGAGCTGTAAGCATCAGAAGGACGGATACTGCCAACTGGATAGTACATCAATGCCGGACAATACACACATTAGTTCATGTCTGCACTTTAATAAGCCACAAAACGACATAAAACAATCACCGGCTGTCGCAACAAAATAAATAGTAAGAGGGATGTTTCACATAGGCTTGTGTTACATCCCTCTTTGGGTTATTAAGCTAGTTTAGTTTAAGTACTGTAGAACGTTCCACAATATACGGTTCAAGCGAAAGGTTTACGTTCTGGCTTGAAGTTCCCTTAATATCAGCAAGCAAAAGCATTGCTGCCATATGACCCATCTGCCGGGCTTGAACGCAGATAGTTGTAAGGGGAGGAGAGGTTAACTCGCTGTAGGGACTGTCGTCGAATCCCATAATTGAAATGTCCTTGGGGACACGCACACCGTTTTTTTGAAACCCTCGTAGAAGTCCCAAAGCCACCAGATCGTTTATTGCCATTACCGCCGTCGGACGCTGATTTAATGCAATAATTTTATGCGAAAGCCATTCACCGTATTCCAGTTGAGATGCATCTTCACAGTTACTTGCTTGATGAAGAAATATATCCTCCTCACGTACCGGAAGCCGGTTTGCCTCCAATGCTCGCTGAAATCCCAGTATACGCAACCGTCTGCTCTCGCGCTCAACCTCAAGCCCGGCATAAACAATGTTAGTGTGACCGTTATCTATAAGGTACTGTGTACCAATAAAAGATCCTTTTTCATAGTTGTATGATATACAGTTGTAGCGGTAGTCGGGTTTCGGACAGTCCGCAAGCACAACCTTGACACCCTGCTGTGTCAGTTCTTGCGCGCCGGTAGTAAGCATAGGGTTGTTATTAGATGCAGATATGACAATCCCTTTTAGCTTTTTTGAAAGCAGGCTTCTTAGTATACGTTCGTACCCCTCCTTAGGAAAACCTGTTGAGGTGTTATACACCAACACACCAAGATTATCATGTACGATTGCGGCTTCAAACCCCTCAATCATTGAAGAATAAAAAGGGTTAGCAGTCGTCGGGACGAGTATGGCAACCTCGATTTCCCTAGTTACCCGGCTCTCTAAACGTGAGCTGTAGTTCATCTCCTGTGCGGTTTTTAGTATCTCCTCACGTATGTTTCTGTTTACCGGATAATCACTGCCGGACAGTACACGTGAGACCGTGGCAGGAGAAACACCGCAGATTTTTGCAAGATCACGTACGGTAACAGACTTTCGTGCTCCCGTATCGGCCACGAGTACATCCCTCCATTGTTTATGGTAACGAATAGTTTTGTTTCTTCTACTATATCATATTTAAAATGGCATGTCAATATTTAATAACTCTCTTGACAACAGAGGAAAAATAGTGTAAGATGATAAGGAAACAACAATAGCAACAATTAGAATGATAATGGAAACAACGAGAAATCTAGGAGGGTATATACAATGGAAACAAGCGTTAAAAAATATAAAAAGGATAACCTATACATAGAGATGTTCGATACATCTGAAAACATGGGGAAAAAAGCGGCGGCAGATACAGCGAAAATAATTACACAGCTTTTAGATAAAAAAGAAACTGTGCGTATGATATTTGCGGCTGCTCCGTCTCAAAATGAGTTTCTAAAGCATCTAGTTTTAAACAAAGAGATTGACTTTAGCAGAATAATAGCATTTCATATGGACGAATACATATCTCTTCCAGCGGATGCACCTCAGGGGTTCGGCAATTTCCTACGCGAGCGGATTTTTTCCCGCGTTTCATTTAAACATGTCCATTATCTGGACGGAAATGCAAAGCTACCGGAGGTGGAATGTGCGCGGTACGCAGAATTACTGCGGGAAGAGCCGATAGACATCGTATGTATGGGAATTGGAGAGAATGCACATATTGCTTTTAACGATCCGCCTGGAGCGGACTTTGATGATCCTTGTACGGTAAAGATCGTACGTCTAGAGGAGGCCTGCCGCCGGCAACAGGTCAATGACGGATGCTTTTCGCGACTTCTAGATGTACCGACACATGCTCTGACCCTGACAATTCCTGCTCTGACTAATGTAGGTGCAATCTCTTGTATTGTGCCCGGTCCGACAAAAAAGGATGCTGTTTATAATATTCTAAACGGTAATATTACAGATTTATATCCCGCTTCAATCCTACGTCGGTGTGACACGGCTACTCTCTATTTGGATGCAAAGAGCGGTGAATATGTGGAAAAAGCTATTTTGGAGTAATAAAACAGAGAGCAATAGAAACAGATACGACAGAAACAAATGACGGTGCCATATGTGGACACAATATAAATAATAAGGGAGAAACTATTATGAATATCGGATTAATTGGAGCAGCAAATTCTCATTCTAAACATTTTTGTGAGACATTAAACCGCTACAATAAACATCCCGGCTTTACTATCACGCACATATATGGAACAGACGATCCAGAAATGTGCGCTAATCTCTGCGATGATTTTAATCTAAAGCAGTGCGATACAGAAGATGAGGTTATAGATGCTTGTGATGCTATAGTTATCACATATAGAAAAGGTTCGCTGCATCATTCACCGGCTATGAAAGCACTTCGCGCCGGAAAGCCGCTGTTTAACGATAAACCCTTTACCTGTGATGTGGAAGAAGCGCGTGAGATTGTCGAATATGCGAAAACCCACAACAGCCTTTTATGCGGCGGCAGCAATACAAAGGGGATTTCTGGATTAGTTAAAGCCGCCGAAACAGTTAAGCCCGGTGATACTGTTTTCATTACATATGCCGGCGACATTAAGAGTGAGTATGACGGCTACTGGTTTTACGGTATTCACGCCGCCGAGCTATGCCTACTTTTCTGCGGACAGAGCTTCACAGCGGTAGACTCTATGCTAAACATAGATACCGTCACTGCCCGCGTGGCATATCCCGACCGAACCTGCATCATCACAACCTCGCCTAATGCTTACGATGTACAGGTTATGATTAGCAGCTCGGACGGAAATGTTTCTTATCATCGTGTTCCCCTTGATTATCAGAGTGTAGGTGCAAACGATTTTATTAACATGATAAAAACAGGAAATCCGCCCCGAGACTATTCGTTCTATCTAGATAGTGTTCGTTTATTGACAGAGATACAAAACTATAAAAAGTAATAAAAAACTGCGAAACGATGATGAAACGTTTCGCAGTTTTTTTATTACTTGCATTTATCTAGATTAACCGCCAATTATCTTCTCGGCGTTCTTATAGAACAGCTTATCCTCAATATCCTTTGGTAATGATAGGCTTCGCAGAAACTCTTGATGGGCATTATCAAAACGGTCACGGGCATAGAGTACCCTGTCACTATATTCGGTCAGAAACTCCTTTGCGTATTCGGGATCACGGTTTAGTGCATTAAGTCCCGATCCGGCAGAGATATCACAGAATAGATTGGGATATGCATTGAACATCTCCTGCAGCTTTCCGCCGGGTACTACCTTGCCGATGGGATAATGAACCTTGTCGAACTGATCGTCACCCGATATATGTGCCCAGAAGCCGGGGGCATGACCTATAAATTTCGTCTCGGGACAGAGCTTTACTGCCCGCTCAAAGGGTTCAATACCGCCGCCGTACCACCAATTGCTGCGTGGATAGCGGTAAGTTTCTTCAAATTCATAATCAATGTGAACCAGTACCGGGATGGACAGCTCACCGCACAGTCTGAACATGCGGATAGCATCAAGATTATCATACATCATACGAAGCTTTAACTCACCGTAGACCTGTACACCGTAGATAGCATGAGCAGACCTTAACCTGTCTAGAGCACCGGGCACCCGGGGGTCGGGAGAGTATCCCAACACAAACCGATCCGGATAGCGTTCTTTATAGTAAAGACAGCGTTCAAACGGGACAGGGCTTGATGCTAAAGAGGAAAAAACATTTGTTGTATAAGGATCCCATTCACTATCGGGTACATCCCAGGATAAAAGCCATGACTTATCTATGCCGTACATATTCATGTTTTCGATAAACCGGTCAAGGTTATGACCATGCCAATCTGGATGGTTGTGAGCATCTATAACCATTACTTTTTAGCCTCCTTGTCATTATAGAAGAACCAGCGTCCGTCTGTATTTTCCTCTTTTTTAATTCCCGAAGCCAGCAGTTCTGCTGCATTTTCCGCAACCTTCTTGAAAGCGTTTGCATACATGCGAATCTCATCCATCTTATACTTTTTAAACCATGGAACAGAGAATATCTGTATCTCCTTTGACACTCTAAGAGCTTTATCAAGCTCTCTTACATCCCTGTCA
This sequence comes from uncultured Oscillospiraceae bacterium, assembly GCA_964433745.1. Taxonomy (GTDB): domain Bacteria; phylum Bacillota; class Clostridia; order Oscillospirales; family Ruminococcaceae; genus CAYSTR01. The sequence continues at coordinate 5,549 of CAYSTR010000068.1, forward strand.
ACACCCGCTATACGCTGAGGGATCCCGGAAGAATCCGAGCTGTATGTGTTAAACAGGTTATGTGTGTGTAATGGGAAGTTAGCACCGGGGGTGCAGGTGAATCCCTCTTCGGTCACCGCCGCGCAGAATGTACCTAAATCCAGACCGTTTAGCTGCTCCGGGTGATATATTCCGTGGGGGGCGTACCAGCCGCCCATAGTAGAGCCGTCTTTTTCATCAACTCTGTGAGCCTCTATCCCCGGAACACCCTCTAATAAATCCCAGAAATAGTTCATCGACTTTCTTATCTCGGCCGTTCTCTCGTCGTAGTATTTTAGCTGCACACGTCCCATAGCTGAACACATCTGATTGACGCGCCCTTTTATACCGCCTAACGGTAGATTGTAATAGTTCTCAAAACCCGGTGTGGTTATGTAGTTTGCGTTGTTACGCTCATAATGGGAGTAAGCGATTGAACGGTCGCGCATAGCTTTATCATTGGTGACTAATATACCCATCTCCCCGGTGGCAAAGGACTTACCGGACATCAGAGACATAGCTGCCACATGCCCGAATGTACCCAGCTTTTGCCCCTTATAGTACCCGCCCTGTGCATGGGATACATCCTCTATAACATATATACCGTGCTTGTTTGCTATCTCCATAATCTTGTCCATTGGAGCTGGATGGGACAGATAGTGAACCGCCACTATTGCCTTAGTTTTCGGTCCTATTACTCGCTCCAGATCTTCGGGTGAGATACACAGCGTTTTCTTATCAATATCAGCGAAAACTACAGTAGCCCCCAGATTAAACGCCTGTAAGCATGATGCCCAATATGTCTTACTGGGACAGATAAGCTCATCGCCCTTTGATAATCCGCAGGCAAACATAGCCGCTTGAAGCGCCAGGGTACCATTGTTGAAGCCCACACCATATTTTAGTCCCGACCAATCGGCGAATTCCTGCTCAAACTTTTCTGTAACATCAATGCCGGACATCTTATTTTTATAAAGTACATCAAGGATAGCATCCTCATCCTCTTTTGTGACGATAGGCCAGCGGAAGAGTTCCTCCGGTGATGTACCTATTGCGGGAGTGCCGCCTAATATTGCAAGCTTTTCCATTTGTATGACTCCTTTTATAATTTATGTATTACAAGCATAGATTCTCTCGATTAGCTCTACTGCCCGCCTTCCGTCTGCTCCCGTGACACGTGGTGAGCGGTTTTCTTGTATAGCTGCGATAAAATCAGTTAGCTGTAGTATGTGCCCCAATATTCCAATGCCGGAAGGATCGCTGGAAGAATTATTCTGGAAGGTAAACGGTATTTCCGGTTTAGGTTTATCACATTCCCATTTTACAATGACATCCTCTTCCAGAGTTATCATACCACGACTGCCGCATAGTTCTAGCTTTCTAGCCTCTCCCGGATAGACAGAGGTAGTGCCAATGAGTGTGCCTAAAGCACCATTTTCATAAACCAGTACCGCCGCCGCTGTATCCTCCACCTCAATATTATGTATAAGTGTTCGCTTAACACCATATACATCACGAACATCTCCCATTAGGTATAAAAGCAGGTCGATTCCGTGGATGCCTTGATTCATCAATGCGCCGCCGCCGTCCATCTTATATGTACCCTTCCAACTGCTGGAGTTGAAATAGTCCGCTGTGCGATAATACTTCATCGACACATTTCCGGCAACCGGAACACCGATCAGTCCATCAGAAAGAGCCTGTTTTACTGCTATAACCGATGGTGAAAACCTAAGCTGTGAGATAACGGTGAGCTTTACATTGTTTTCATCAACAGCTTTAATTATTTCATCGCATTCTTTAGTTGTAAGCCCCATGGGTTTTTCGAGAACTATATGCTTTCCGTGTTCGGCAGCAGTTAAAGCAAGCGGAGCGTGAAGCCCGCTGGGAGTGCAAATACACACAGCATCTACATCAGATGAATTAAACATTTCTGTCGTATTGGTAAAAACTTTAGTGCCATATTTCTCTGCAAAGCGTTCGGCTGATTGTATCCTCACATCAGTAAATCCCGAAATACAAGCTCCCGTAATTTCAGTAAGAGCACGGGCGTGAATATCTGCAATAAGACCGCAACCGATAATACCAAACCTAACTTTTTCCATTAAATCGCTCCCTGACTGCTAATGTATCTTTATTTTATCGCAAAAAGAGGTAAATTTAAATATCAATACTTGCCGAAAGACTTGCAAAAATTGCTCATTTGTGTTAGATTAATAAAGGGGAGGGATTAATTTGGAGGATAAAAAGAGATACGCTGACCTAATGAGCACGGACGATTTTGAGCTTTTTTATTATAAAATAATAAAGTGTAAAGCTATGGGGCCGCACTTTCACGATTTCTATGAAATATATCTTTTCATATCGGGAGAGATAGAGTACAATATAAATGGCCGCATATATAAACCATTACCGGGTGATATTATCGTTGTTAACACCGACGCTCTGCACCAGCCCATCACATCAAGGCAAGAACAACAGTACGAGAGATATGTACTTCGTATAGACAGGGGGTATCTTAACAGCCTGTCAACAAGGCAGACCAATCTTAGTCTTTGCTTCTCTGACAGCGGGCAATCATCACATGTCTTTCGTCCGGCGGAAAGGGTAGGGAAGAGGCTGAGGGATTTGTTTGACATGCTATATAATACTTTATCAGACACTGCTTACGGCGGCGATATTAAAAGGAGATTGTACCTGTGTGAGATTGTACTAATGATTAATGAAATGCAGTCCGATGCGGAGCGGCGACCTGTAAGCGATATTGATGTGCATATGAATGAAACTGTTATCCGTGTCTTCGACTATATAAAAGCACACCTTACAGAAGAGATATCGCTGGATGTTTTATCAGAGCATTTTTTTATCTCAAAATTTTATCTTTCTCATCTGTTTAAGAGGTACGCCGGTACTACAATTCATAAATATATCATTAAAGCGCGTCTAAAACGCTCAAAAGAATATATTCTCACAGGAATGCCGATTAAGGATGTATTCAAGCATTCGGGATTTGGGGATTATTGTAACTATCTGCGTGCATTTCGTCTCGAGTACGGCATGACCCCCTCTGAATACTACGATATGACAGTTAATAGGTATAATGAGCCGCATAAATAACATAAAGCACCCCATTCAAGCAAGGTGCTTTATGTTATCATTTATTTTTCAGACAATCCTTGATAGCTTCTATATCTCCGGGAGTTGCCTTGTTCTGACCGTATTTTACGCCATTATAAGCAGCAGTCAATATGTCTAGTGGTATTTTTTTACTTCTAACCTTATTAAGAATCTCATCCGGTGTATCGGAATGATGAAGCTCTCCTCCGTTATCCTTTAGATGTTTAACAACAAGAGCATATCCAAATAACAGCCGTTCGGTATCATCTCTCAAGGATAGAAAATGTCTGTAGAGCTTCTTTGGGCTTGATTTTTGTGTCTTTTGCTTATTGCTTACATCATGTGCAAGCTCGATTATTTCATCACTGTATTCCTCTTGCTCGCCGAATGATTGAATAGGTGTGTTTTTCCTTTTAAAGAAATCAAAAATAATAAGAATCCGAACTTTTATCCATTTTAGAAGGTTCGAGAAAAGACGGTACAATCTTTTTGCATTGATAATAAGAAGAATAATAGCTGCTATTGTCACTATAAGCATGGTGTAATCCGGATTATCCGTACCCTGTTCCATGGGCAGCATGGGTGCAGAACCACTACCATCTGAACCTGACGATTCGGAAATGGGGATTAAACTAAGTAATAAATCTAACACATAGAAGAAAAAACGAAACAAAAGAAATATGATGTCCTTAAAAAAAAGCAATCCCTTGATGATTAAATCTCTAAAAAGGTACAGTATGATTAGCGTGGTAAATACAGTGCAGATAAGTATAAGATTATAGTTTCTAATACTTTTAGGGAGCTGTTTCATATTGTGTTTGCGTCTTAGCATCAGATAATCAATATTTCCTTGGTTCCTGTTAACCGCGAAAATAAATGTAAACATAAAAAATGATGGGATTAAGACGGCTATAAAGTACGAAATATCTACAGATATTATTTCGTTTTTATAAATGAACCACGAAAGTGCTATTACAAAGACATGTATTGCGCATGAAAGATAAAAACACTTACTTGAAAGCAAATAGGCATATGAAACACTATAATAGTAAGCTCCCAGACAATATGACACAAGCGAAAGAATGGTGAGTGCTATATTTAATAGAAAATAGGTTGACGAGGGTGCAGTAATAAGACAAAGTCCTAAAACGAAGGGTGCAGAAATAAAAAGGTAGAGCTTTGACATCAGTCCGGACTTGTTTCTAGCAAGATATGAAATGAAATATCCGAAAAAACCTACTGCGGGAATGATTAAAAAGCCCACAATCATCTGCATGTCAATCCGGTCTGCAATGAGTGCACATAACAATAAATAACACGGCAGAAATATGAGAAATACTGCAAATACCGAAATGTATTTTAAAAACCTTAAAAACATATCAGACCTCCTTTCATGCAATGCAGTATATCTGC
>CAYSTR010000069.1:0-10025 GCA_964433745.1 uncultured Oscillospiraceae bacterium
GGATGGTATGAAAAATATTGTTGGTTATTACTAACATACATTATTTTTACATCTCTACTTTCATGTTCAACAATCATTTCTCCAATTTCTTCTAAATATAAATCTTCTTGGATATAATATGACCAAGTGTAAGTTTCAGAAAAGTCATTTAATATTTTTGCTTCAAATTCACGATATTTTTCTGGTACTAGTAAAATTAGCCCATCAAAATATTCATATTCTGAAAGCTCTACACATTCTCCATCTATTGTGTAAATAGGATTAATCTTTAAGTAATTATTATTAATCATAACTCCATTATTTCGCCAAAAATATTCATGACTAGGATCATTAGGATTATCTAAAGATAAATTTCTTGTGTTAGGTATTTTAAGAAATCCATCTGGTCTAATAACTATAGCTCCGCTTTTGTTTACTTGCTCATAAAGTTGTCTACATTTTAATCCTAATTGGTAATCTTTTATAGTAGACATTTCGTGGTATAATGGAAATTCACCGTAGTTTTTTAGAGCATCCCATTTTGAAGAACTTAAATTATAATTAGAAATAGTATAATAAATAAAATTTGATGATGATATTAGTAAAAATAATATTGCTATACCTTTTGAAACTATATTAATAAAAATAAGCGTTTGATATGGCTTTTTATTCTTTAGACTATCACGTATATCTATACAATTTACTACAAATATTAATAATATTAAGTTTATAAAAATAAAGCATAAAAAGAATAATATGCTAAAAAATAAAAACATACAAATAAATTTATTAAAATAGTTCACTTTGTTTAATAATATAAAACTCAAAAAGGTAAAAATTGTTACAATAGCTATAGATATAAAAAATGTTTTATATTTTTCCTTTATTAACAAACTAATAATATTAAAATTACTAAACCCTAACTGTTTACATACACCTACAAACTTAAAGTTATCAATGTATATGTAAAAACTAAATATTGTTAAAAACCAAAATATAGTTATAAGTAATAAAATTCGTGGAATTATAAATGCTAATGTATTAATATTTTGTGTTGTTATAAGATTGCATTGAATATTATGTTCATTTAACTTATTAATGAAGATATTTATTTCATCCATACTATTAGCATAAATATTGTATTCTCTGTTTATAGTAAATCTAAAATTATCCAAAGAATAAACATTAATATGATATTGATCATTAAGCAAGCTTACCTTATTATCTATTGTATTCAAGGAAAAATCAGTAGTATATAATTCACACTCAAATATGGTTTTGTTGTAATCGTTTGTATTATTAGGAAAGTAAGCAGTAGAAACAGAAACATTATTATCTTTACATAACAAATAAAGCAAATCTAAAAATTCTTCTTTGCTTTTACTCAAAGTGTCAATCTTAACTTTTGCAGAATTTAATCCAGATTTATCAACAAAATCTTCTATCGACAAATATTCATATGTTATGTAGGCTAGGATAACGAAGAAAAGAACTGTTAATGTTGTTAATATTCTATTCATTTTATACTTCTCCTAAACATTAAAACGAGATAAATTTAAAATTATCTCGTTTTAATGTAAATAATTTTATTAAGGTGCTTTTAAATCATAAAAACATTTATTTCCACCAAAAAATGATGCTAAATTATATACACCCGCGAATCTTCCAACACCTACAAATCCAGAAGTATGTATAGGTGCGCCATCTCCTGACTGTATGGATGTTCTATTATTCCAATATGGTGTTTGTAGTTCTGAAAGAATATAACCTCCTAGCATATTGCCAAAATACCACCATCCACCCTTGCTTTGATCCCCTCCAACCCATACACTTTGATATAGACCACGAGCTCTCATATCAACTTCTTCAACACCAGATTCCACTATTTTACCTTTAGAACTCTTGCTTTTTGTATCATCTTTAAGTGCATATGCTGATAAAGATAAAGATGATACAATAAGCATTACTGTGCAAATCAAAGCGAACCTTCTCACAATAAATCTCTCCTTTATTTATAATCATACGCTGCTTTATTTCCTCCTAGTTGGCTTGCAAACGCACTTACAACAGCAGTTACATTTTTAGCTGACCACCCACTAGTTTTCCAACTTGTTAAAAGACCGGCTTTTACAGATGTTCTGGATTCATAGGAAACACATCTCAATTTTGAGTAAACCCAATCATCTTGAGATATACCCCAATACCATGTTCCCCCGCCTGTTCCACCTACAGACTCACTCCAATCACCATAAGTGATTCTCAAAAGAGGATTTGGTAATTCGACATCTCTAACACCATACCCTTTTGAAGAAGAATGTGGAACATACTGTTCTGTGTTTGTTTTTTTGCTTAGAGCAAACACGTTAACCGTCATACTCAGAACAAGCACAACAACAACGAGACAACACAATTTTTTCATAAATTTTCCCTCCTTTTCATTTTAGTTATATATTACCATAGATATTTTAACTTGTCAACATATTTTTGTATTATATAAAAAATAGCAATTAAATCTTGTAATTTAATTCAATCTTGTAAAACCTACAAAGAAAATTCACAAAAAACTCTTGACAATATGCATATAATCGGGATATAATAAGGTTATAGGGTCATGAGAGCAGAAGCATGGCACTTGGTGTATTGATGGGCACCCCTTTGTTAGCAAAGGAAATCCCTGCTGCATGGCGGAGGGAGTGAATAAGTAATGGCAGAAGTTCGTATCAAGGACAATGAATCCTTAGACAGTGCTCTAAGGAGGTTCAAGAGGCAGTGCGCCAGAGCCGGCGTGCTTGCTGAAGTGCGCAAGCGTGAGCACTATGAAAAGCCCTCGGTTAAACGCAAGAAAAAGTCCGAGGCTGCCCGCAAGCGTAAATTCAAATAGACCGTAAACATGGGGGTTGTAGTGTATAGCGTGCTATATATTACAACCCCCGAATAGTCTATATAATATAGCAGACGGAATATGTCTTCTATACGGTGGTGTTAAATTGAGTTTTTTACCGGATATTATGGTTATGCGGGTGTGGGACATCACACCCGAAATGCTTTTTTCACGCGGGATTAAGGGGCTTATACTAGACCTAGACAATACCCTGACGACCCACGACAATCCCATACCCGACCCTAAATCGCTTTCGTTTATTAAATTAATGCGGGAGCATGGAGTAAAGCTCATGATATTATCCAATAATAAACGTGAGCGCGTAGAGCCGTTTTCCCGGATTCTCGACATCGATTTTGTTCCGAGGGGGCTAAAGCCGCTGCCATTCGGTGTGCGGCGCGTCTGCCGGATGATGGGGCTTAGTCCCCATGAGACCGCCATGGTGGGGGATCAGCTCTTTACCGATATGTACGCCGGGGCATTCTCCGGGACAAAAACCATCATGGTTAAGTATATCGAGGAGGAGACGGGTGCGTTTCTTCGTTTCAAACGACGAATTGAAAGGAAACTGCTTAAAAAGTGGGAGTAAAGTTCGGTCCTGCCGGTAACAGTGAGAGCTTTACCGAGCGGGGATATAAAAAGTCAAAGGATATTCCGCGTTACATTGTGGAAATGGGGCTTGAAGCCTACGAATACCAGTGCGGACGCGGCGTTAAGATAGGTGAAGCCACCGCCAGTGAGCTTATGAGGGAAGCGGCGATACACGGTGTCACGCTGACGCTGCACGCCCCCTACTACATCTCCCTTGCCAGTGCAGACGAGGACAAACGTCTAAACAGTATTAACTACATCCTACAGTCAGCAAAGGCTATAAAGCTTTTGGGCGGCGACAGGATTGTTGTCCATGCGGGCAGTGTGGGGGATTTTACGCGTGAGACCGCTCTGGGCCTTGCGTGCGATACGATGAAAAAGGCTATGTCGGCACTTGCTGAACAGGGGCTTTCGGATGTGCGCGTCTGTATTGAGGCGATGGGTAAACAGGGACAGTTGGGTACTGTGGAGGAGGTATGCACCATGTGTGCTATCGACGATACGCTCCTCCCCTGTCTTGACTTTGGGCATGTGAATGCAAGAACCTTGGGCAGTATTAAGACTAAGGACGATTATAACGCGATTATGACCATGGTTGAGGATAGGCTGGGCATTGACCGTCTAAAGCAGTTCCACTGCCATTTCTCCAAGATAGAGTATACAAAGGGCGGCGAGAAGCGCCATCTGACATTCGAGGATACCGTGTTTGGACCCGACTTTGAGCCGTTTATAGAGATTGTGGCGCAAAAGGGGCTTGAACCTATCATAATATGCGAATCGGACGGCACACAGGCAGAGGACGCCGCCACCATGAAGCGGTACTATCAAGTTCTTAAAGCACAGCAATAACGGTAAGGGGTTGAGCTGACATTAAGAGTATTCTAGTGATTAACGGCCCTAATCTGGGGCTTTTAGGTGAGCGTGAGCCGGGGATATACGGTATCATGTCTCTTGAGGATATAAACGAGCAGGTCACGGCGGCGGCACGAGGTGAGGATCTTGCGGTGCAGACCATGCAGTCCAACCACGAGGGCGAGATTATTGACGAGTTACACCGTCTGCGTCGGGATGTCAGCGGCATTATTATTAATGCCGGTGCGTTTACCCATTACAGCTATGCTATAAGAGACGCCATATCCGCCGTAAAGCTGCCCTGTGTGGAGGTACATATCTCGAATGTCCACGCTAGGGATGAGTTTCGCCGCCACTCGGTAATTGCACCGGTGTGCGCAGGCGTAATCTGCGGATTTGGGGCTAACAGCTATATTCTGGCTGTAAAGGCGCTGTCGTCCATTATAAAGGGATATTGATTAAGGAGCAGTTAATTTATGCAGAATCGTATAAAAAGGCTTAGTGACAAGCTCCCGGAGAGCGTGGGCGGCGCGCTCGTAATTTCACCTCAAAACCGTTTTTATCTGACTGGATTTACCTCGTCTGCGGGGTATCTCTTTATCCGTAAGGGCGAAGGTGTGTTCTTTACCGATTCCCGCTACATCGAAGCGGCAAAACAGACTATAAAGAACTGTGATGTGAGACTTCTAAAAAGTCTTAAAGAGGACGCTGTTTCGTTGGTTGACGGCATGGGTACACTGGCTGTCGAGGAGGAGCATACTAGCTTAGGAACGTTTGAGCGTCTGTCCGAGCAGATAAAGTCTGTTACACTGTCGGGAGCGGCGAAGCTCAGTACCCTCATAAGCGACATGCGTTCAATCAAGGACGAGCATGAGCTTTCTTGTATCCGCAGCGCACAATCCATCACTGACGCTGCGTTTACCTATATTTTAGAGCAGATAGCACCCGGTCGCACCGAAAGGGACATTGCTTTAGAGCTGGAGATGTTCATGCGCAAAAACGGCTCGGCAGGTACGGCGTTCGAGACGATAGCAGTGTCGGGGAAACGCTCATCTCTGCCCCATGGTGTGCCCTCGGACAAGGTTCTGGAGAAAGGCGATATGCTGACACTGGACTTTGGCGCGAGGTATGGCGGGTACTGCTCCGACATGACGCGCACCGTGGCGGTGGGCGAACCGGAGGAGCAGGCAAAAGAGGTGTACGAGACAGTCCTCTCGGCGCAGCTGGCGGCACTCTCGGTCATACGTGCCGGAGTGGAGAACAAGCAAGCGGACAAAAGTGCGCGGGATATAATAGACGCGGCGGGGTACAAGGACAACTTCGGGCATGGACTGGGACATTCTCTGGGAATTGACGTACATGAAGCACCGGGGCTTAGCGGAGCCAGCAAGGAAACGCTCAAGTCGGGACAAATGTTCACGGTTGAGCCGGGTATATATATACCCGAACGCTTCGGTGTGCGCATAGAGGACATGGTGTGTGTGACCGAAGACGGAGCGGAAAATATGACAAAAAGCACAAAGCAGCTTATTGTATTATAACTATTTCCGTAATTTTAATTAATAATATAAATTTTGCTTGCAAATAAGGCAAAAATAGGATACAATAAAAGAGAATTGTTAACTGTGGAGGAAATAATATGGTTTCGGCAGGAGATTTTAGAAACGGCGTTACGTTCGACATGGACGGCAACGTATTTCAAATTGTGGAGTTTCAGCATGTAAAGCCGGGTAAAGGCGCGGCATTCGTGCGAACCAAGATCAGAAATGTTATTACGGGTTCGGTGGTTGAGCGTACCTTTAACCCGTCCGAGAAGTTCCCGACAGCGTTCATCGAGCGCCGCGATATGCAGTATCTGTATGCTGACGGCGATCTCTACTATTTCATGGATCAGTAAACCTATGAGCAGACACCCATCAACTCCAAGGTTCTGGGCGACAGCTTCAGATTTATTAAGGAGAACATGGAGGTCAAGGTGCTGTCCTACAAGGGTAGTGTGTTCGGTGTTGAGCCGCCTTTCTTTGTTGAGCTGACAGTTACACAGACAGATCCCGGCTTCAAGGGCGATACCGCCACCAACGTGACCAAGCCTGCCACCCTGGAGACAGGCGCGGAGATACGCGTGCCGCTGTTCATTAATGAGGGCGATTCCATTCGTATTGACACACGTACCGGTGAGTACATGGAGAGAGCATAGGTTTATTGTGAATAATAAAAGATGAAAAGGTGGTTGTTTTGAATGAACCTTACTGAAAAAGCGGCATATCTGCGCGGTCTGGCAGAGGGTCTGGAACTGGGGGACGGCAAGGAGGCGAAAGTCATCAAGGCGATCATCGATGTACTGGACGATGTAACGCTCACCGTTGCCGATCTAGAGGATGCGTTTGACGAGCTGTGCGAGCAGGTCGATACCATCGGCGAGGATTTAGACGATCTGGACGATTTCGGTGACTTTGATGATTTTGACGACGACGAGGAGCTGTACGAGGTGGAATGCCCCGCCTGCGGAGACAAGACCTGTGTGGATGAATCCATGCTGGACGAAGGCTTTGTCGTATGTCCCGGCTGCGGCGAGAAGCTAGAGTTCGACTTTGAGGGCGATGACGAATGCGGCTGCGGCTGTGAGCATTGCGACCACGAATAGAAATGCGATTTTAAAGGGGATGTCTCATTTATGTGGGACATCTCCTTTTTTGCTACTTTAACACGTATTCAACCTGAGGTTGTTTTATTGAAGTAACGGTCATTGACATAAGAGTTGTTATAGTGATATACTTTCATTGAAAATAGCTATTTATTATACAATAGGGAGATGACAGTATGCATCTGGGTGATATTATTAAGACATTGAGAAAAGAACAGGGTGTGACACAGGAGGAACTGGCGGCGGCTCTTAATATTTCTGCCCAATCTGTGTCGAAATGGGAAAATGGCGCGGCAAACCCCGATATTAACTACATTCCGCTTATAGCACGATTCTTCAAGGTTTCTATTGATTCACTTTTTCTGTGGGACAGCGAGGATTACACCAAAGAATATAAAAACAATATGGAAATCCAAAAACAGCTGCTCATTGAGGATGATATTGATTCAATCATAGATTTATGGGAAGATATGTACTATAAATATCCTAATGACTATCGGATTTTAAAACAGCTTATTTCTGCCATGTGCTCAAAAAACGACAAAGAACTTTTCTACAAGATATTTAAGTATACTATAGTTGCCCTTAAAAACAACAAGAATAAGAGTATCGAAAATGAGATTCTAGAAGCGCTCAAAAGCTATATGCAGAATGAAACACCGCAGAACACTGCACAGCTACATCAAACACAAACCGATCTAAACAATCCGCTCAATCAATATGAGGTGAACGCGCTGTTTCAAGGAATAAAACGAAAGTCAAAGGGAAAGCGTGTCATGGTGGTTGATGATTCACAATTTATGCGTCAGACGCTAATGGGCATTCTTATAAATGCAGGATATGAGGTAGTAGGTGAAGCTGCAAACGGTAATGAAGCTGTTCATAACTATAAGCTTCTAATACCGGATATCGTAATTATGGATATAGTTATGCCGGAGAAGGACGGAGTTGAAGCTTCAAAGGAAATATTAAGACATGACCCGGAAGCTTTAATTGTTATGTGTTCTGCTATGCCTATGCATAATCTTCTGTTGGAATCGATTAAGTTTGGTGTTAGTGCTTTTGTGGCAAAACCGTTCACACAAGTGATATTGCTTGAAGTATTAGGGGAGTTTGTTTAACAAGCGAATATCCTATAAATCATTATCGATCCCTCTAAATGCTTTTAATTACACAATGTGAATATGTTAAGGATTTATACATGAATACAAAAACGCCCTAAGTGACGTTTTTGTTTTTTAGCTTTCAATATCAGTATGTACCCAAGGTGCCTATCTCGGTTTATGCATCTCTTCTTTTGACCGGACTTCTATTCTTCCGTCAACATAATTATATCCTAAATCCCTTAATTCTTCTATACCCTTTTGAAACAACTCAGAATTATACAGTCCATATGCTTCTATTTTAATAGCAGTTTCTATTCGAGGGATAGACGGACTTGCCGTTTCGCAGGAAGTAACTAAGTCCTTAATTGTTATATTTATTACAGAGCCAATAGACAAGTCACCTAAAGAGTTTATGCTGCTGTCATGGGATATGAACTTTGTTTTATTAAGTCGAACTATATATGTGCTTCCAAAATCAAGCGTATCTGCAGGTATATTAAGACGTAACAGAAAAGAATTGTCATCAAATTTGCTCATAACGCAAGCTTCAAACTGTCTAAAGGAAAGATACCATCTTATGTAAAAAATACTACCTATAGCCAAAAGTAGAATTGAAGCTGAAATTATGATATACCGATTCCGTTTAGTCATACTAGGTATCCCCTTTTTAAGTTGCAAAAGGGGCTTTATCAAAAGCCCCTTTTAGTTTATATTTCTTAATGCTGAACATCCCCCGGCTTATCCCCCGGCTTATCCTCCGGCTTAAGCTCATCCTTCGATTCCGGCGAATCAGCTTCAGGTGCAGCCGCGCCCGGTGCAGCCGTGCCCGGTGCAGCCGTGCTCGCTGGCTTTTCCGGGAGCTTCCTGCCCTCAATAAGAGCAACAAACTCTTCTCCGTCTATGCGCTCCTTCTCGAAGAGCACGTTTGCCAGCATGTGAAGCTGATCGATGTGTAGTTCCAGTATCTCCTTGACTTTTTCATAGGCAGAATCCACTATCTCGCGTATCTCCGCGTCAATCTCGGCGGCGACGTTCTCCGAATAGTTTCTCGTGTGCGTGAAGTCGCGCCCTAGGAATACCTCGGACTGATCCCCGCCGTAGACGATGGGACCTAGCTTATCGCTGAAACCGTACTTGGTCACCATGTTGCGGGCTATAGTCGTGGCGCGCTCGATATCGTTGGATGCTCCGGTGGAGATATCGTCAAGAACGAGCTTCTCCGCCACACGACCGGCAAGAAGCGTGATAATCTCGCTGTACATGTCGCCCTTGCACATATAGTTTCTGTCCTCGACAGGCAGTGACATGGTAAATCCGCCCGCATATCCGCGCGGGATAATCGAAATCTGGTGAACCGTGTCCCGCTTGTCGGAGTAGTAGGTCGCAAGCGCGTGACCTGCCTCATGATAGGAGGTTAGCTTCTTCTCCTTCTCGGTGACCACGCGGGATTTCTTCTCAGGTCCTGCCACTACCTTGATGGTGGCCTCGTCAATGTCCGGCATGGTTATAGCCTTGCGCCCTGCACGAGCCGCCAGAAGTGCCGCTTCGTTTGCCAGATTTTCCAGATCCGCACCGGTAAAGCCAACGGTGGATTTAGCTATTGTTTTGAGGTTTACATCGGGGGCAATGGGCTTATTGCGGGTGTGAATCTTGAGTATCTCCTCGCGCCCTTTTATGTCGGGAGTGCCGACGAGAATTTGACGGTCAAAACGACCGGGACGCAGGAGTGCCGGGTCTAGGATATCGCGCCTGTTTGTGGCCGCCATGACGATGACACCCGAGTTGTTTGCAAAGCCGTCCATCTCGACTAGGAGCTGGTTGAGGGTCTGCTCGCGCTCGTCATGACCGCCGCCTAAGCCAGCGCCCCTGTGACGGCCCACTGCGTCAATCTCATCGATGAATATAATCGAGGGGTTTTCCTTTTTAGCCGTTTCAAATAAATCGCGCACCCGGGACGCACCCACGCCCACGA
>CAYSTR010000070.1:0-10001 GCA_964433745.1 uncultured Oscillospiraceae bacterium
CTATCACTTGTCACAGATTGTTAAAGTGTTAAAGGCTCACACTGTCTCTCTTCCTCCCCAGCTCCCTCCGTTCTCAGCCACTCATGCATTGACTAGCTTTATAACATGTGTGATGTGCAACGGAGAGCCAGTAAGTTCATATATTGAGAAGAGAATGTATTCACAGAAGCCAGAACGAAAATATCAACCGAAAATATGCTTATTATATATCATTCGGTGGCTAATCTTCTCATCGAGAGCTCTGTTAATAATGGCGTTAATATAGAGGACTGGATAGACAACCTAAAGCCGTTCACAGACTTTAACAGTATCAATTCCTTTGAAAAGCTTTATGATTGGTGCAGAAACGCAATAAAAAGGTATATTGATTACCTTCTTGTAGTGCAGCAAAAGAGCAACCATTTTATTGTTGATAATGCGAAGAAATTTATAAAAGAGCATATAAATGAGGAAATGACCCTAGAGGATGTGGCGTCCTTGCTGTATGTTCATCCATGTTATCTGTCTAGACTGTTTAAACAAAGGGTGGGAATGTCTATAACTGATTATAGGATAATCTGCCGCGTTGAGAAGGCAAAGGAATTGTTTAAGACACCAGGAATTAAGATATATGAGGTTGCAGAAAGAGTAGGCTGCGGCAGTGTGTCCAGCTTTAATAGGATTTTTAAGTCTATAACGGGAACATCACCTAAGGAATATCAGAATTTAATGGTTCGATAATGACCATAAATATAAAAACATAAAGGAGCTGTGTAAAAATGGCAAAGATTATCAGCGCTAAACTTAAAAATATCCCTTGGCAGGACAAACCCGCAGGGTACGACATGCCTATTTGGAGGTACACAAACAATCCGGTCATATCCCGCCATCAAAAGCCTGGCGCAAACAGCATCTTCAACAGTGCGGTTGTCCCGTTTAACGGAAGTTTTGCCGGGGTTTTCCGCTGTGACAGCCGTGGGCTTAGTATGGATCTATATGCAGGCTTTTCGGATGACGGATTGAAATGGACGATCAATAAGGAACCTATCCAGTTTGAAGGAGCTGATAAAGAGATACTCAAAAGGGAATATCGGTATGATGCCCGAGTTTGCTTCATTGAGGACAGATACTACATTACCTGGTGCAATGGTTATCACGGACCCACCATCGGGGTAGGTTACACCTTTGATTTCAAGACATTTTACCAGTTGGAAAATGCATTTTTACCTTACAACCGCAACGGTGTGTTATTTCCGAGAAGGATAGGCGGTGTATACGGAATGTTAAGCCGCCCTAGTGACACAGGACATACCCCTTTCGGCGATATATTCTACTCACAAAGCCCCGATTTGGAATATTGGGGTAAGCACCGCTATGTCATGGGGACATTCAGAGAGGATGCCTCGGCATGGCAGTCCACAAAAATTGGTCCAGGTCCGACACCCATCGAAACAGATGAGGGTTGGCTTCTTATATATCACGGCGTATTAAATACGTGCAATGGGTTTGTGTATCGTATGGGAGCTGCTCTTCTTGATATCGACGAGCCGTGGAAGGTTATTGCCCGTTCAAGGTTTTACGTTTTGGCTCCGGAGGAACTATATGAATGTGTAGGCGATGTACCCAATGTCGTATTCCCATGTGCTGCCCTAACCGATGGCGATACCGGCAGGATCGCAATATACTACGGTTGTGCCGATACGGTGACGGGGCTTGCATTTACTACCGCAGATGATATTATCGGATACACAAAGGAAAACAATCTTATCAGATAATACCTGCTGGCATAAAGTATCATTTACTTGAGAGGGCGCGAAATATGCTAAATGATCGGTCAAAGAACTATCTAAAGGCGGTTCGGTTTGAACGTCCGGACTACATACCAATGACGTTTGTCATCAACGGCTCATGTTGGAACTACTATCCCCAAAATGAGCTGTTTGAGCTGCTCGAATCGCACCCATTTTTATTTCCCGGCTATAAACGCCCTGAAAACGGCATATATAAACCGGAATATCATCCAGTTGCACGCAAGAATCACCCCTTTAAAGATGATTTTGGCTGTGTTTGGACTACTACAGAGGACGGCATTACAGGCACTGTGACCGTTCATCCGCTGGCAGATATGAGCAGGATTGATTCATATATCCCGCCAGACCCATCTGTGTGTACCGGTTTAGGCGGGATAGACTGGCAAAAAACAGCCGACAGCTTTAAAGCCGCTAAGAAGCGGGGAGAGCTCACACTAGGCGGTTTGCGGCACGGACATACATTCCTACAGTTGTGTGATTTGTGCGGATATGAAAACCTGCTGGTAAGTATGGCTGACGAGCACCCTAACCTCATGAAGATTATCGATATGGTTGAAGAATTTAACTACCAAATCGTCGAACGTTATCTGTCTATGGGTGTCGATCAGATGGGTTACGCAGAGGATTTGGGAATGCAGTTAGGGCCGATGATTTCTCCTGCACTTTTTAAGAGGTACATAAAGCCGTCCTACCGGCGGCTTATGAAGCCTGCACTCGATAAGGATATTATTGTACATATGCACTCCGACGGAGATATCCGCGATCTGGCTGACGACTTAATCGACAGCGGAGTTCAGGTTATAAATCTACAAGACCTTGTCAATGGGATTGATTGGATAGCTAATCGGTATAAGAACAAGGTGTGTGTAGACCTGGACATCGACCGCCAGACGATTACTACATTTGGTTCGCCTAAGCAGATTGACGGTCTGATAAGGGAAGAGGTGGAAAAGCTGGGCTCACCGCAGGGCGGACTAATGATGATCTTCGGCTTGTATCCCGGCGCACCGTTAGAGAATATTAAGGCACTGATGGACGCTTTAGAAAAGTACGCCTTTTATTACAGCTAACGAATATATAAGCTTTTATATAAAGCATTTAGCAGTACGCGGGATTTATCGCCTTCATGCTCAAAGTACATAATACCCGCAAGACCGTTGTGCTTAACATATGTACATTTATGCTTTAGAGATATCTCATCGTCATATGAAATGAAGTCTTGTCCGTTAAAGAGGTATGGGGCCTTGGCTTCATCATCCCAATATCTGACATAACCGTTTTTATCAATATAATCGGCAGCAAGCTGGTAGTATTCGGGACCGTAACCTCCTACACCGGCAGATATCTGATGAAGTCCGTTGTTTACATTGGGAACATTTCGCCACAATCTTGAATAGAACGCCGCTCCTATCAATAGCTTATCTCTTGGTACACCGGCATTGACGAAAATCCTCACCGAGGCATCTGTACTAATACGGAATAGATCTCCTGTGGATGCAAAAAGATTTGTATGATGACCGGTAAGTGTCTGAAATCCTCCGCGCATATCATAGGTCATGAGGCTGACAAAATCCAGATATTTTTCAGCCTCATGCATCTGCGTGCCATCAATATAGTATTGATCAGCACCGGCTGCTATTGTTAGGAGATATTTTTTGTTATCCCTTATGCCCTGTTCCTCGAGTGTTTCTCTTATTTCCTTGAGAAGAAGAGTAAAGGTGATTTTATCATTTGGGCTGAACCTTATACCGGCAACACCATAGCATGGATACTCCCAGTCAAGATCTATACCGTCGAAATCATATGAGCTTAAAATCTCAGCGGCAGATCTTGCTGTTTTTTTGCGTCCATTTATCGTAGCGGCTGCCGCAGAAAAGCCGTCCGCGCCCCATCCCCCCACAGACAATAGGATTTTAATGTCCTTGTTATACTCCTTTATTACACTAATATACCTGAGATTTTCCATATGCCCTGCCTGGACTTCATCATTAACAAGATATCCAAAGGCTACGTTGATATGTGTGAGCCGCTGCGCATCCTCCTTCGTAACAAAAGGAAGATTCTTGTCACCAACATATCCTAACAATACAGTATTACTCATTTATTTACCTCCATCAATGTTTATTCCGACCTATATATTTTGAATGCTTTTTAACATAGCATCAGCACAGCCGATGTTATAGCCTGTAGAAACGAAGCTTACATTTAACCCCTTATCGCATACTATTGCAAGGGGGAGCTTTCTGTCTTCAGAACAGATATCGCTATACAGCCTGTCATTAAGGGAGCTTCCGTTATCAAACAGAACCTTTATCAAAGGTATGGCCTTTAGCACCTTTTTAAGAGTAGTGTTTTCAATCATTGATGTGTTTGGAAGGATTAGTATTACAGAGCACGCCGCTTTATTATATTTACCGGAGCTTTCCAGAAGCTCATTTAGCAGATGCTCAGTTGGCTCCTTGCACACCTCTATCCAAGCAACAATATTATACTCATCCATTAGTTCGTTTCTAAGTGTTGTGCTCCTGCCATCCCAATAAGATAGTGCGATATCCTCTATCCTTGCAAAGCTGCCTTTCTCGATGGGTTTTACAGGTTTTCTTATGCTTATGTCAATTTCGGTGGAGCAGCCGTCATTGAGCTCTAAATGGTATGCATTTGCTAGCACGGTTCCATCTGCTTGCCTGCCGGAGGTCAATATTCTATAGTTCCCCGGTGCCAGCGTATAGCTTACATAGTTTTCCTCCCATTCATCACCTTTTATATCAAGCGTCTTGTAGTAACCCTCTGATAGCACAGCAATTGAATAGGTCGTCATATACTTAAAATCACTGGGGTTTTGTACTGTTTTTAGTGTCAGACTGCTATTTTTTGCCGACTGTGCGGACGTTCCGTCCATAAGATACCATATACCGGCACTATAGTATTCTACCGACAGATCTATAGGGTTTAACCTTGCAGGTATTCCGGCGGTGCGGTATATATATACCATTAGAATCTTTTGCGAAATCCTACTACCCTTGCCAATCCTCAGTAACCTATCCGGAATGGCATATAGCACATTGTAATCGAGATTGTCATAGGTAACTATTTTGTTTTTCACGTATTGCCCTACCAGAGACGGGTTATCTCGGAACTCCTTGATTAGTGTATCTCCAAGAATGGCTTTTAGCTCTGTGCGAGCCGGGCTAAGCATTTCTAAGTATACCCTCGGACATAGGATGAAGTTAATAAAAAGCTCCTCCTCATAGCAATCCTTATACTCAATTGCGGATTTCAAGCATGATGACAAGGTCTCACTGGTTGTATCCCATAAATCCTTGACGTTGAGCATAGAGAGCATGGCTGCTTTCCACTTTATGTTATCCCCACCGTTGCTATCTAAGAACTTTTCTATCTCTTTATAATTACCTTTAGCGTTTACTAAAGCTTCTGCCAAGATATAGTCATAGCCCTCATATTTTTGAGTTGCCGTTCGGGCGGTATGCTCATTATAGAATGTGCTCTGATATGCTTCTCTGATTGATGACAGCTGCTGCAGACGTAGCTCGTGGGAAGCCTTCTGTTCGGATGATATGCCATTACCTATTGACGGGATTTGCTCAGGCGGTACAATGTCAAACTCTATATTATTTGTGTACCCCTTTGTTGCATGAGAAAAATCAATATCGACCCTGTCGCTTTGCCTAACGTCAATTTTTCCGTAGCAATACTGTTCATCCTTATGAACATGGATAAATAAATCGCCGTATCCTGTAAGGAAACTGACAACCCCATTTTTATCGGTAGTGAGCTTGGCAAGGGGAAACAGCTCTGCGTAGTTTACAATCTCAAATCTAACCGTAGCATCGAAAACCGGCTCGCCGCCATTATGTACAAAGACTGTAACGCGTTTGGTTTTCGCGTATGTGCTCAATGAATTTATCTCTGTTATTTTAGGAGTAGTGCATATTATATCGTTTGAGGTTATAATCCTTGAAAACACTCTGCTATGGGTGAGCATACATCGTCTGGCAGGCTCTTCAAACCATCCGCGGTTAAGTGCCGGTTCAGGCTCACATGCTCCCATAAAATGCCATTTAGAGTTTACATATACCTCAACCCAGGCATGGTTGTCATCGCAAGCCGACCATCTAGGAGTATAGCACTGACGAGCGGGTATGCCGACACTGCGAAGACAGGCGACTGTAAACGTTGACTCCTCCCCACAGCGCCCCTGTGTATTCAAAAGCATAGTTAGAGGGGATATTGTTCTGCTGTCACTGCTTGTATAGGTTGCTCTCGAGTAACACCAATAGTTTACTTCAAGAGCCGCATTATAGATATCCATGTCTTTAATATAGGGGTATATCTCGTCAAAAAGAATCCTACCATAAAACTCTAGATTTTCGTTGTTTACTCTTATGGGTAAAATAAAGTTAAGAAATGTTTCAGCTTCTATATCCTTACCCCAAGGGGTCAATGCCTTGAGATTCAAGCAGTGCCGTATGTGTTCCAAAAATAGGCTGCCGTTATAGTTTGTGAGGTCACTAAGCGGCATATATGAATAAAGAAACTTCATACATAGCATTTCCTCTGTGGTGCAGCTGCTAAACAACGAAAAGAGCTCTTGTGCTCTGCCGCTTGCAAGCCTCTCGACTTCGATAAAATCCTGCTCTATTCTAGTGATTTGCTCCTTTGAAAACATACTCTTCCTCCGTTCATTTTGTTTTATATAAGTCATAGTAGCCTTGTGCTTCCTCCAGTATATCCCTGCCGCCCATGCTGTCAAACCAATCCTGTACGAAGCTGTCAAATTCGTCTAATGGTCTGTTACCGGTAATGAAGTCAATCATGCCAAGCATCGTAAATTCGGATAGTTGTTTTCCCTTTTCAGCATAGATGGGTCTCGGAATGGGTTGCAATATATCGTACTTACCTCCGTTTATTGCATATAGATTCTCTACAGAGGCATAGCTTTTAGCTGTGCTTTGATACGGGCTGATTTTATAATTGTTGAAGTTTCCTGCTATGGGGATATTAATACCGAACTTAATCCTCTCAGCTATATTATCATATGGGGGTATAAAGGTATAGTTATCTTCTGTATATTTGAATGTTACATTCTCTACTCCTCTAGTTAACAGCTCCTTCGCTGAACTGTCCTGAGAGCAGTAATCAAAAAATTCTAGATATTTTTTAAGCTTTGGAATGTTATTCTCCAGATGCTTTCCAAAACAAAAGCCCGACCAAATGGGGTTTGTTTGTACTATCCCGCTAGATCCTCCTGGCCCTGCCGGGAAACGTATCTGTGTGACAACAGCATTTGGATCATTTCCAAGCAGATTATCATAATATAGTCCTCCGGGTATTACATTAGACCAGCAGGTCTGCACAGCGCCAAATTGGTTTTCCTCCCACTTTTTGAGCATTACATCCGGTTTTTGCACTAAAAATTCCGGGTCAATGTAGCCCTTTTGATACCATCTGTTTAACGTCGTCAGCGCTTCCTTGGCGGCAGGCTCTACCTCTCCCCTTGTAATGACGCTATCCTTTTCGGTAAAGATAAACGGATAGACGCCATATGCACCAAACACCCAGTTTAATGATGCCAATCCTATGCCATTAAATGCATACGGCTTATTCAACACATTTTTAAATTTATCAAACGCCAATTCCATCTCATCCAGTGTTGTAGGTAGCTTATCAATGCCGACCTCATTTAACCAATCCTCTCGTATTGCCATGGATTCCCATTTCGGACCTAAGCTCCACAGCTCTGGAATGGCATAGTTTTTACCGTCTATATCAAAATATTTCCATACATCAAAGCCCACCTCATCTTCAATCCATTCCTTCATTCTGGGTGCATGAGCTTCGATAAGGTCAAGCGGCAGTTCGCAAAATATCCCTTGCTTTGCATAGCCAACATAGTATTTAGATTTTATGTTTGACATGTAATCAAGCGATACCCCGGACGCTATCTTTGTTTTGAGCCAGACATCCGCTGTTTCTCCGAAAGGGATGGGTTCAAACCTAAAGGTAATATTAAATCTTTCTTTAAGCATGTTCGCAATGGGGCTGTCTGTTGAATACTGCCCGATAGAGGAGTAATACATAACAAGCTCAATTTTTTCCGATGCTTCAGATAAAGAGCCTATGTTTTGAGCGTTATTATGCATACATCCGGGCATTGTAAGCATAAAACAAATGAGTATGACTAGTGAAAGCCGAACCTTTTTCCTCATAATATTCACCCTTCCCTTTATTATACTTACTATAAATCCGAAATAACCGGCAGCTTGATGCTGAAAATACTGCCCTCTGTTTCCTTGCTCTTTATACTTAGCCCATAGGTATTTCCGTAGATTATTTGTATTCTATTGTGTACAGACTTTAAACCAATCCTCGTAAAACCTGAATTATCATTGAGTGTACTTAAAATCTGCTGCTGCTTTTCAACAGATATACCGCACCCATTGTCCTCAATTTCAAAATAGAGATCGTTTTTTTCTCTGTAATTGCGTATCGTTATGATGCCTAATGCACTGTTCGGATTAATTCCATGTATAATACAGTTTTCAATAATAGGCTGAAGGATGAAGTTGGGTATTTTTAAGTTATTGAGGGATTCATCCAGCTCAAACCTGAACTGTATTTTATGCTCGTAAATTATGTTCTCAATGTAGATGTAATGGTTGAGGTTTTCCAGCTCCTGATGTACCATTACAAACTCACCCTGTTTATCAATACTTGAGCTTAAAAGCTTGATAAACGAAGTCATAACTCCTTTTATCGTTTCTTCGTTATTCATTGCAGCCATAAGCCTTACAGCATTTAAAGTGTTATAGAGAAAATGCGGGTTTAACTGTGTTTGCAGCTTTTGGTATTCAATTCTGCTACTGTTTTTTTCTGCTTCAATTAATTTATGCTGTATACTTTTATTATTCTCTGCTAAAGAAACCACACCGTTACCTATTTTGGCAAATTCATAAAAGGGCGGAGCCTTGTAATCTAGATTTCCCTTCTCCGATTCAATGTTACTAATTAGGTTTGCGATATGCCTTAATGGGTTTATAAACTCTTTTATTATTAAGAATAAGAATATTAGGAATAAAGCAAGTCCGACTATTAAAAGCATAATAGATATATTGCTTATATATGAAAGGTCGTTCAATAGCTGATTGCGGGGTATTATTTCTAAAACCCTTATTCCGTAGGAATTCGGAGGACTATATACTGTAAATGAATCGTCATTACCGTTTTTTGTTTCAAAATACCCTGCGCCTTGCATGAAGCTGTCTACTGCCAAAGCTTCAGTATCAATAAATTTTGAATGTTTAACATCCAGCTGAACAACCTGCTGCTGATATTCATTATATAAGAGTATCCTGCTGTTGTTTATATTCTCGACATGAATATTTGAGATTGAAAACAATGACAGATATATAACCCCGATTAAATTATTTGTTTTTTCATCCTTGATGACCTTTGCTACATCAAATGTATATTCATCATTATGCTTTGTCCAACCTATCCAGTTTGTCTTTCCGTCAAGCTCTATTGTGTCTTTATGCCACTGGCTGACACACAGCTCATCACTGTCCTGGATGAAGATGTTATTATTATATGTGTATATGCTTTTAGATAGGGGAATTAGGACGATTGAATTTATTGATAGGTCTTTATAAATGATTTCTGTATTGAAAAAATAGTTGTACATTTTATTGTATCGATTAAACAGATCAGAATCATATTCACCAAACCTTGTATTTTGCATAAAATCCTTTACATCATTGTCCTGTACAATTCCCAAAAGACATGTGTCTATAGTCCAGAATTTATTGTCCAGTATTTGACTGTACTGTGTCAATAGGTCTTTTGTATTTTCAAATATCTTTTCCTTTAGTATTTCACTTGAGTATATATATTGTAAAATATATATAGCTATAGCCGGTATGACTATAAGAACTAAAAAAAGTAAAACAATTATTTTTTTTAATGATTTATACTTTTTATTAAACAAAATCATAACAGTAAACAGCCTCCAAAGTCTAAGAAAATATTATAAGAAATGCATTGCATACATACCCTAAATGAGTATGTATGCATACATTCGTCCGTTAAATGGAGTTTTGGAATGATACCCTGTTTCTAACGGCAAAATCCGTCAATTCCTTCTTGTATTCCTCGAAGTATTTCTTCTCCCTATACTTTGTATAGATTATTGGA
>CAYSTR010000071.1:0-9948 GCA_964433745.1 uncultured Oscillospiraceae bacterium
GGCTTTCTCCGGTAAAGCTCACATCTATACCATTTATAAATGTGACCAGCACCTTGCCTCCTCCCACCGAACAGCCGACAATATCAAAGCTGTGTCCGTCGGGTGTCTCGATAATAAAACGCACGGTGTTGGGATGAAGCTGTTCCTTTGAACCGGGCAGTGTACTCTCCTCCATAAGCTTAAAGGAGAACGCCATATTAGCCTGTTTTGCCTGTTCAAACGAATCTTTAAGCCGCTCGTCGTCGGGAGCAAACCCCAAAAGCCCCGAAACTAGCGCTCTATCTGTACCATGCCCCTTGTACGTCTTGGCAAAAGAGCCGTAGAGATGAAGCTCCACCGACTTAATGTTCCCGCCCACCAGCCTGTTCACAATCTGACCGAGCCTTGCCGCTCCCGCCGTATGCGAACTGGATGGTCCAATCATAACAGGGCCGATTATATCAAATATAGAATAATCCAATCTGAAAACTCCTTATATGAGCTAATAACTAAAAGTGAATTAGCTTTTAGTTTAGTCCAATGTCTTTCCTATAGTGTGCTCCCTCGAAATGTATCCTTTCTACCGCTTCATATGCCTGCTCCCTGGCTTTTTTGAGCGAACGAGCCTTTGCTGTGACACCCAGTACGCGCCCGCCGTTGGTGGTGAGTACTCCGTCGGTCAAACGTGTTCCGGCGTGGTAGACTGTCACATCAGGGTCTAGCTCCGGAATGGTTATCACTTTACCGGTCTCGTATCTGCCGGGATAGCCGCCCGATGCCATTACTACGCATACACATGCGTTCTTGTCCCACTCTATCTCAATCTCATGAAGCTTCCCCGCCTGACAGGCAAGCATTATCTCCACAAGGTCGGTCTTTAGGCGCGGAAGCACAACCTGCGTCTCCGGGTCGCCGAACCGGCAGTTATATTCTATCACCTTAGCCCCCTGCTTAGTCAGCATAAGCCCGAAGTAGAGACACCCCTGAAACGGACATCCCTCCTGCTTCATGGCTCTGATGGTGGGTAGGAATATCTCGTCCATACAGCGCTCCGCCATCTCGTCCGTATAGTGGGGATTGGGAGATATTGTGCCCATTCCTCCGGTATTGGGTCCCTCATTACCGTCATATGCACGCTTATGATCCATGCTTGACACCATGGGCTTTATGGTCTCGCCGTCGGTGAACGCCAGCACCGAAACCTCGGGGCCTGTGAGGTATTCCTCGATGACGATACGGCTTCCGCTCTCGCCGAACACCCTGTCCCTCATAATGGATATTATACCCGATTTTGCGGCATTAATATCCTCCGCAATAATAACACCCTTACCGAGAGCCAAGCCCTCCGCTTTTATGACCATGGGGTATGCGGCGGTATCGCAGTAAGCAAGCGCCTTGTCTGCGTCGTCAAACACCTCATACGCCGCTGTGGGTATGCCGTACTTCTTCATTAATTCCTTAGCAAACACCTTGCTCCCCTCGATACGCGCCGCCGCCTTTGAGGGACCGAAAACCGGGATACCTGCTTCATTAAGTGCGTCTGCCATACCCAGTACCAGCGGGTCGTCGGGAGCAACAACACATAAATCAATGCCATACTGTTCACAGTATCCCACGACCAGCGGTATGTCGGTGGGGCGTATGTTCACACACTCCGCATCCTCCGATATACCGCCGTTTCCGGGAGCACAGAAAAGCTTTGTCGTGTGTATAGATTTCTTCAATGCTTTAACTATTGCATGTTCACGTCCGCCCGAACCTACTACGAGTATCTTCATTAAACGCACCCCTTTTCTTTTTACTCTTTTAAACCCTATTAATGGTGGAACAGTCTCGTTGCTGTAAACGCCATTGTTATTCCGTATTTATTGCATGTCGATATGACATCATCATCCCTAAGCGACCCGCCGGGCTGTGCTATATAGGACACACCGCTTCTGTACGCCCGCTCGATATTATCGCCGAATGGAAAGAATGCGTCCGAAGCCAGAGACACGCCCTTTAGACCCGACAGCCATTCTCTCTTCTGGTCGCGGCGAAGTATGGAGGGTCTTTCGGTAAACAGACGATGCCATGAGCCCTCCTCCAGAATGTCCATGTAGTCGTCAGAAATGTACACATCTATGGCATTGTCCCTATCGGCGCGGGACAGACCCTTTACAAACGGCAGATCCAGAACCTGCGGATGCCGTCTTAGATACCAGTTGTCCGCCTTGTTCCCCGCCAGTCTCGTACAGTGAACGCGGGACTGCTGTCCTGCACCCACACCTATGAGCTGCCCGTCCAGGGCGTAGCACACCGAGTTGGACTGGGTGTATTTAAGTGCAATGAGCGCGATAACAAGGTCGCGTCTGGCATCGGGGGGGATTATCTTTTCTTTTGTCACGGTATTTTGCAGCAGCCGCTCGGTTATGCGCAGCTCATTGCGCCCCTGCTCGAATGTAATCCCGAATACGTCCTTGCGCTCAATATTGGATGGAACATAGTCCTTATCAATCTCGACTATAGCATATGTGCCCTTGCGCTTTCCCGACAACAGCGAAAGCGCTTCATTGGTGTAACCCGGCGCTATAATTCCGTCCGACACCTCTTTTACTATGACCTGTGCTGTTTCCTCGTCACACACATCCGAAAGCGCAATAAAATCACCGTAAGAGGACATTCTGTCCGCACCTCTCGCCCGCACATAGGCACACGCCAGAGGGGACAGGATCATATCCTCTGCAAAATACATGCGCTTTAGAGTGTAATCAAGCGGAAGGCCCACCGCCGCACCCGCCGGGCTGACATGCTTAAAGGAAGCCGCCGCAGGCAGTCCTGTCGCCTCCTTCAGCTCTTTTACGAGCTGCCATGCGTTTAGCGCGTCTAAGAGATTAATATATCCCGGCTTGCCGCCCAATACCTTAATGGGAAGCTTTCCGTGGGTGACAATCCTCGCCGGTGTCTGGTAAGGGTTTAATCCATACTTTAATGTAAGCTCCATCGTTATCCCTCCAGCTTATTTATTATTTTTGTCTTTATATTGCCGGAATTATTATATGCATACCGCACAAACAAGGATACCTTGTTCTCACCGTCCAGAGCATTCCAGAGCTTATCGGTAAACGCATCTATATCAAGGTCAAGCTCCACCGGAGCCGGCTCACCCTTAAATGAGGGGAGCGGCTCACCGTCTCCTTTATATGTGTGGATGATGTGCCCTGTACCCGCAACATGCGCATATTCATAGAAAAAGCGCTGACATGTTCCGGCATCGTGCTTGAGAATCGAGAGGGTATAACCGTCCTTTGAGAGAAGCCCCGATATTCTAGGCGTGAAGTTCGGCGCGTCCGGCTCATACTCGCGTGTGCGCAGTGCCTGCTCGAACGTTCCGCCCGACGACATTAAATCACATATGGTGTCGGTCTGGTCGCCGTTTGTCACAATGGTCGTATCGCGAAGCACCCGAACCGGCTCATAGATGACCAGAGAGGGGTCGGACAGAAGCGCCGGATTGTGCGCCTTTGTGCGTATACCGTCACCGTCCTGCACAAATACACGGTTGCGCGAGTTTGTGCTCCTGCCCATGATAAAGTATGCCGACACCAATGCATCCTTTGTAGAACCCAGAAGCACCCCGCGCCCGGGGTATGGGTTACCGCCTATATATTCAAACAGGTTCATTCGCTCTCTCCTTTATCCGTTTACACATCATATCCACAGCCTGCGGCAGAATAATCCACTCCGCCTGCTCCATTACACGCCGCTGTAAAACCTCGGGGGTGTCATCTTCCAGTACATCAACAGCCTTTTGCAGCAGTATCTCCCCGCCGTCGGGAATCTCGTTGACCATATGAACCGTCGCACCCGTCACCTTAACACCGCGCCCCAATACCGCCTCGTGTACCCTTAAACCATACATGCCCATACCGCAAAAGGACGGTATGAGCGCGGGATGAATATTTATTATCCTGTCCTTGTATGCGTCAGTCACGGTCTGCCCCAAAATGGACAGATACCCCGCCAGCACCACAAGGTCAATGCTATGGTTTTTAAGCACCTCGATAATGCGCTTATCAAAGGCTTCCCCCGGATGTTCCTTTCTCGCGACCACCTCATAGGGTATCCCCTGTCCCTTAGCCCGCTCTATGGCATACGCCTTATAGCTTGAAGAGACCACCAGTGTTATGCGTCCGTGCGGATAGCTCCCTGCAAAGCCCCTGTCTATAAGAGCCTGTAGGTTAGTCCCGCCGCCCGACACGAACACCGCAATGTTTAGCATATGGTCACCCCATCGGAGGACGGTTTAATCTCGCCTAGAACATATGCAGTCTCGCCGCACTCATTGAGAACCGCTATCGCCTTGTCTGCCGCGTCTCTTGACACGACTGCGCACATACCCACACCCATATTAAAGGTGTTGAACATATCTCTTTCGGGAATATTGCCCTTGTTCATAATAAGTGAGAACACAGGCGGTATGCGTACTGCCTTCTTTTCCACGAAAGCCCCCAGCCCCTCCGGCAGACAGCGCGGAATGTTCTCGTAAAACCCGCCGCCGGTTATATTACATATGGACTTTACCTTAACGCTCTCGATAAGTTTTAACACCGATTTTACATATATGCGTGTCGGTGTGATAAGCTCCTCGCCCAGGGTTTTTCCCAGTTCGTCTACATATGTGTTCACATTCTTCTCGTTTACGTCAAACACCTTGCGAACAAGGGAGAATCCGTTGGAGTGAAGCCCGGACGAGGAAATAGCTATGAGCACATCCCCCGCCTGTACCCGGTCAGAGCTTAGGATATTCTCTTTATCCACAATACCCACCGAAAATCCTGCCAGATCGTACTCGTCCACAGGGTAGAAGCCGGGCATCTCGGCGGTCTCACCGCCCACTAACGCACATCCCGCCTGTACGCACCCCTCTGCCACTCCCGCGACAATGGAGGCTACACGCTCCGGCTCGTTTTTGCCGAGAGCCAGATAATCGAGAAAGAAAAGGGGTTTTGCGCCGCAGCAGATAATATCGTTGACGCACATCGCCACGCAGTCGATACCCACCGTGTCGTGCTTGTCCAGAAGAAACGCCAGCTTTAGCTTTGTGCCCACTCCGTCTGTACCCGAAACCAGCACAGGGCGGCGGTATCCCTCCGGCAGCTCAAACAGACCGCCGAATCCGCCTATCCCGGACACTACCCCGCTTGTGAGCGTCCTTGCCACATGGGATTTCATCAGCTCCACCGCCTTGTAGCCCGCCGTAACGTCTACACCCGCCTGTTTGTAGCTTTCACTGTAGCTCATGTCCTATCCCCTTTATCTTTTTTCTCACAACCGCACTTGCCGTTAAAGCAGTATGTGCAGATATTGCATTTATCTATGCCCACCGCGTCTAACATGTACTCCAGCTTCTGATACGATAAGGACGTAAACCCTAGCTGTGCGCAGATATCCTCCACCATGGCGTTGTTCTCACCGCTTCCCGTCTTTGCATAGCGGTAGACTGTATCGTCACCATGCTCGCCCTCCAATTTTAGTATCGTCCGGCGGGTAATAAGATCCAGCTCGGAGGTAGAGCGCGAAAAGTTGAGGTACCGGCATCCGTACATGATGGGGGGCGATGCCGAACGGATATGTATCGCCTTTGCACCGTTTGCATGAAAGTACTCCACCGTCTCGCGCATCTGTGTGCCGCGCACTATGGAATCATCAATGAGAATGAGCCGCTTACGCTCTATTAGCGCGTCCACAGGAATGAGCTTCATTCTGGCTATGAGGTTTCTAATATTCTGGTTACCGGGCATGAAGCTTCTAGGCCATGTGGGGGTATACTTTATAAGCGGTCTTGCAAAGGGAATCCCCGATGCGTTGGCGTAGCTTATGGCGTACGCCGTACCGCTGTCCGGCACACCCGCCACGTAGTCCGCCTCGGTCTGCGCAAACGAAGCCAAGCTCTGTCCGCACCTATACCGCATCATCTCTACATTGACCCCCTCGTATGCGGAGGTACTGTAGCCGTAGTATGTCCATAGAAAGGCGCACACCTGCATGTTCTCGCCCGGAGGATTGAGGGTATTCGCCCCCTCCGGAGTTATGAGCATAATCTCACCCGGGCCTAGCTCATGCATATAACGGTAGCCGAAGTTGTGATAGGCGAACGACTCGAAGGATACGCAGTAGCCGTCCTCGTTCTTCCCCACAACAAGCGGGGTGCGCCCTAACCGGTCACGCGCCGCATATATGCCCTCACTGGTCATGAGTAGCAGTGTCATAGAGCCGTCTATAACCTCGCCCGCATAGCGTATACCCTCCACAATGCTCTTTTGTGTGGATATTAAAGCGGCGGTCAGCTCGGTATCATTTATGCGCCCGCCGGACGACTCCTGAAACTGAAAGCCGTTATTTAAAAGCTCCGTTAAAAGCTCCTCTTTATTGTTTATTCGCCCGACTGCGGCAATAGCAAAAGAGCCGAACCCCGTCCTGATAATCAGGGGTTGGGGTTCGGTATCGCTGATACAGCCTATGCCCAGATGTCCGGACATTTCGGTGACATCCCGCTCAAACTTCGTGCGGAACGGAGAATTTTCTATATTGTGTATCGAACGGCTAAACCCGTCCTTACCGTAGGTGGCCATACCGCCCCTTTTAGTACCCAGATGTGAATGATAATCCGTCCCGAAAAAAAGGTCGGTCACACAGTCTTTCTTGGATGCCACGCCGAACAATCCGCCCAAACAAGCACACTCCTAATCGTTAATTGATATTAGTAAATCGTGAATCGTGTTTGTTATTCACTCTGACTGTTTCCTCTATTGTCCTAAAAGGCGCTTCATTATCTCCTGGTATGCGTCCTCTACTCCGCCCATGTCGCGGCGGAAACGATCCTTGTCCAGCTTCTCCTTGGTCACGCTGTCCCAGAAGCGGCAGGTGTCGGGTGAGATCTCGTCCGCCAGTATAATCTTGCCGTCCGGGGTCTTGCCGTACTCCAGCTTAAAGTCGATTAGTTCAATGTTTAGGTCTTTCAGATAGTCCGAGAGAATCTCGTTTATCCTAAAGGAATAGTCTGCAATGAGTGACAGCTCCTCTTTGGTCGCAAGCTCCATAGCAAAGATATGGAAATCGTTTATCATGGGGTCGCCCAGTGCATCGTCCTTGTAGCAGTATTCAAGCACCGTCTTCTTGAGCTTTGTACCCTCAGGAAGCCCTAAGCGCTTGGAGAGAGAGCCCGCCGCAATGTTTCTCACGATAACCTCGATGGGTACGATGGTGACCTTTTTCACAGCAGTCTCACGCTCGGACATCTCCTCCACCAGATGGGTCGGTATGCCCTTGCTCTCTAAAAGCTTCATGAGATGGTTGGTCACGCGGTTGTTGATTACGCCCTTGCCCGAAATTGTGCCCTTTTTCTCGCCGTTAAATGCGGTAGCATCGTCCTTGTAGTCTACAATGTAAACATTCTCGTCATTACTGGAATATACTCTCTTTGCCTTGCCCTCATAGAGCTGATCCTTTTTTGTGTACATATTACTTCTCCTGTTCATTTAATCGTTCTTTGAGCTTCTTATCCTTTTTAATAACGTCATCCGCCATCTTTTGCTTGTATTCGCGAAGCTGTGCAGTCAGTGCCTCGTCCGATACCGCCAGAATCTGTACTGCCAGAAGCGCCGCATTCTTAGCGCCGTCTATAGCCACAGTCGCCACGGGGATACCCGCCGGCATCTGTACAGTGGAGAGAAGCGCATCCAGACCGTCCAGTGTAGACGATTTTACCGGTATGCCTATGACCGGCAGTGTGGTGTGCGCCGCCAGTACCCCGCCTAGGTGCGCCGCTTTCCCCGCCGCCGCAATGATAACGCCAAAGCCGTTATCATATGCATTCTTTGCTATCGAGGCGGCATATTCGGGCGAACGGTGAGCCGAGGCGATATTCACCTCATACCCAATACCGAAGTCCTTTAGAACCTCCAAAGCATTCTCCACTACATTAAAATCCGAGTCCGAACCCATTACAAGGCAGACCTTTTTTTTCATCCCTTTACTCCTTTACAGTATTTCCGCAAGCTCTTTCAAGCTCTTTATATTAATGTGTCTCTCGCTCTCCTTGGAATCGGGACGCGAGCATATGAGTACTGTCTGTATGCCAAACTGTGCCGCTCCGTCCAGATTTTTCTCATAATCATCCACAAATACCGTCTCACAAGCCGGTATCCCCATGGCGGACAGTGCGTGCTCAAATAGTCTCGGATGGGGCTTTGATACGCCCAGATGACAGCTGTAGGTTCTCGTGTCAAAAAGGTGCGCTATACCTCCGTCCTCTAGAATATTCTCGATGGACGGCCATGTGTCCGAGATAATACCCAACCTGTACCGCTCTTTTAATGCTGTCAGCGTGAGTCTTGCATCGGGGAACAGCCTGTAGTTTTTTACATTGTACACCTTGTCGTATGCGATTTTGTCCACATACTCGTCGATTTTTAGCTCCGGGAAATGTCTTGCCATTATGCGGTAGAACATCCTAAAGCATTCATACTCCTCTTCAAGGGTGAA
Source organism: uncultured Oscillospiraceae bacterium (assembly GCA_964433745.1). GTDB lineage: Bacteria > Bacillota > Clostridia > Oscillospirales > Ruminococcaceae > CAYSTR01. The sequence continues at coordinate 8,506 of CAYSTR010000071.1, forward strand.
AAGCAGATGGTTCTCGTCCAGATATCCCATTGCCTCCCTTACAGAAGCCTCCACTCGGTCACGCGGGAGTGCCGCAATCTTGTCGGGATTGACGTGCGAAACAAGCTCCTCTACGATAAACCACTGGCTGTAGACCGGACGAAACACCGTCCAGCCCATGTCAAGTAATACGCCTCTGACCGGATGGTTAAGCGTCATACTTCCCTCCGTCACGCTAATAAATAATACTATATAATTTTACCATATCTGCGCCCGAACATCAATACATAATTCTAAACAATTTTTATGTATTATACTTGCATAGCTTTGAATATTGTGGCATAATTAAAACAGAAATGAAATGAGGAGTGCAGTTATTGTTATTTCAAAAGATGCAGGGTGCAGACTATCTTATAGTAGGTCTTGGTAACCCCGGCGAAAAATATATAAACACGCGCCACAACGCCGGATTTATAGCCGCCGACCTATTAGCCGAGGACGAGCACATAAAGATAAACAAGCTTAAATTCCGCTCTTTATACGGCAGCGGAGTTATAGACGGAGTAAAAGTCGTTTTCCTAAAACCGCAGACCTACATGAATCTAAGCGGCGAAGCGGTAGCAGAGGCCATGCGCTTTTATAAGCTCCCTCCAGAGCGTGTAATTATTCTGTTTGACGACATATCCCTCCCCCCGGGTAAGCTGAGGGTTCGCCCCAAGGGTTCTCACGGCGGTCATAACGGACTTAAAAACATCTTTTCTTTGTGCGGCTCGGAGGATTTCCCCCGCGTGAAGATAGGCATAGGAGATAAGCCCCATCCGGACTATGACCTGGCCGACTATGTGACCTCCGCATTCAAGCGCGACGAGATAGTGATTATGAAAAAGGCGTTTTCAGATGCAGGCGGCGCGGTAAAGCTCATACTGGCAGGGCAGCTGGATAGGGCAATGAATGTGTATAATTAAAAGGATACAGCCTGTGTTCAACCAATATAATGAGATTTAAATATTATGAAAGGCGATTTTTATGACAGCTGTTTTAACAAATAATCTTGCAAAAACATACCCGAACGGCAAAAAGGCAGTAAATGACATTAGCTTTACTATAGAACAAGGAGAGGTTTTTGGTTTTTTAGGTCCAAACGGCGCCGGAAAAACCACTGTCGTAAAGCTGCTGGACGGTATGCTTTCTCCTACCTATGGAATGTGCAGGGTTTTTGATGTTGACCCATCTGTAAATCCTGTGCAGGTTCATCAGTTTGCAGGAGTTGTGACTGAACATGCACAGATGTATGGTCATCTGACAGGAATGCAAAATCTCGTTTTCTACGGTACGACATTCGGACTTAATAAAACAGACAGCCAAAGACGTGCTTTGGATTTATTAGAACAATTAGAACTCACAGATGCAAAAGACCGTAAGCTGGATACCTACTCTACTGGTATGAGACAACGCCTTTCATTG
>CAYSTR010000072.1:0-9779 GCA_964433745.1 uncultured Oscillospiraceae bacterium
TGCGGTGGTCATTACTTGCGAGACACTATATCACGCCGAATATGTGGAGAAAGCTGCAAAACGCGGCAAACGTATACTCTGCTACAAGCCTATGGCGCTGACAATGGAGCAGGCGGACAGGATTGTCAAGGCGGTAGAGGAGAATAAGGCTTCCTTTTCCATGGGATGGCAGATGCGCGCCGATAAACAGAACATCAAGATAAAAGAGCTGTTGGAGAGCGGAGGGTTTGGAAGGCTCTTCATGATAAGGCGGCGGCACGCTCTTAGCACCCACCTATGGGCAGATTTTGAGAATACCTGGCACGCCGACCCGGTGCTCAACCGGGACATTTTTGCGGACGACAGCTCACACCCGGCCGACTTTATGCTGTGGCTTTTGGGAAAGCCCGAGACGGTCACAGCGGAGATTTCATCGCTTATGAACCCCAAGGTGAAAAATGACAATGCAGTTGTGGTTTATAAGTATGCAAACGGTGTGATAGCCGAGCTTATGTGCTCGTTTACGACCTGTGCGGCGGCTAATACTGTCGAGGTGTACTGCGAAAAGGGCACAATTCTTTTAGACTTCGGGGACGGACCATCCACCCGGCTTCACCATGGGGAGTACGGCTTGCGCTGGTTTATCGAGGGAGACGAGGACTGGACGGTAAGCGACATTAAAAGCCCTGTCGGACACGGCGAACGCATTGCGGGACAGGCGTACAAGCTTGCGGAGTTCCTATGCGGAGGAAAGCCAGTGGCGACAGCCGAGGAGGGCAGAGACGCTTTAAGAATGGTGCTGGCGGCGTATGTGTCGGCTAATACCGGGACACGTGTGAGGATAGACGATGAAAGAGTGTATAACCTGTAAGGATTAGGATGTATGAACTACGAGCCTTTATATCTGGACAATGCCGCGACAACCAGAACTGACGAGGATATAGCCGAATGTGCATTGCGGCTTATGACCGAGAACTACGGCAATCCGTCCTCACTTCACGGCATGGGTGTAAAAGCGGAGAAAGAGATAAGACAGGCAAAGGAGAATGTAGCCTCACTGTTAGGTTGTGAGCCGGAGGAGATTATATTTACCGGTTCGGGCACAGAGGCTAATAATCTGGCACTGCTGGGGGCATATGAAGCACGAAAGCGCCGCGGGGACAATATAGTCTCGACTACTGTGGAGCATCCGTCTGTATCGAATGTACTAAAGCATCTGAGCAAGGATATAGACGTGCGAACAATCTCCCCCGGGAGCGGCGGGGTTACAGATTTTAGCAGGCTAATGTCCTTGGTGGACGAAAAGACCGCTTTTGTGAGCATGATGTACATAAATAACCAGACAGGGCTAATGCTCCCTGTGTTAGAGCTGGCAAAACGTATTAAAGAGCGTTTCCCGCAGTGTATTGTTCATTGTGACGGTGTACAGGCGGCGGGGAAGCTGCCGGTAAAGCTCAAGGGCAGCGGGATTGACCTGTTTAGCATGTCGGGGCACAAGCTGCACGCTCCCAAGGGAATAGGTGCTCTCTATAAATCGAGGGATACACGCATTGTACCGATCCTTCACGGCGGGGGACAGCAGACAGGGCTACGTCCCGGTACAGAGCCGGTACCCTTAATCGGCGCGTTGGGTCTAGCGGCAAAAAATGCTCAGTCTGCGTTGGAGCAGAGCTTTAGGCATGTTAGTGAGCTGAAAGACCGGCTCAAAGCGGGATTAATGGCGGTCAATGGTGTAAAGGTACATGACTTTACTGGGTTCAGCCCATATATACTGGGATTTTCCGTGACAGGCAGAAAAAGCGAGGTCATGCTGCACACTCTGGAGCGGGAATTTATATATGTGTCCTCCGGTTCGGCATGTGCGCGGGGCAAGGTGGACGAGGGACTTCTCAGTCAAGGTATTACAAGAGCGGAAGCGGACAGTTTTCTGCGGATAAGCTTTTCGCGGTACAATAAAATCGAGGATGTAGACCGTCTCTTGAGTGCGGTCAAAGCGTTATAGGAGAAGTAATGAGCCGAAAAGAGATAATTCTGTTAAAGTACGGAGAGATAGCCCTAAAGGGGCTTAACAAGAACAGGTTCGAGCAGTATTTGTTTGACAATATTAAGGAGAGACTGTCGGTACTGGGGCGTTTTACCGTAAAGCGTGCTCAGTCTACAATATATGTCATGCCGGATGCACCCATGGATTTGGACGATGCGGCGCTCTCGATGAGCCGGGTGTTCGGTATATCCGCTTTGTACCGCGCTGCGGTGGCACAAAAGGATTTTGAGGATATTAAAGCGTGTGCGTGTGAGCATCTGCATGAAAAGCTTATAAAGGCAAAGACCTTTCGTGTTGTCGCAAAACGTGCTGACAAGAAGTTTTATCCCGATTCCCCTGAGATATGCAGTGAGCTGGGCGGATATCTTCTAGAGCGTTACCCCAATCTCACGGTTGACCTGCACGAGCCGGAGCTGATTGTGCGGGTGGAGGTGCGGGACTTCGGCGCATATGTCTGCTCCGAGCAGATAAAGGGAGCGGGCGGTATGCCTGTGGGAAGTGCGGGTCGCGCGCTATTGATGATTTCGGGCGGGATTGACAGTCCTGTTGCGGGGTACATGCTGGCAAAGCGCGGTGTGGAGCTTGTGGCGGTACATTTTGAATCGCCCCCATATACCAGTGAGCGGGCACGGATGAAGGTCGAGGATTTGGTAAAAAGATTGTCGAATTATACCGGACGTATTAAGCTTATCGTTGTACCCTTTACGGAATTACAAGAGAAGATACGCGACAGATGCCCGGAGGATTTGTTCACCGTCATAATGCGCCGGCAGATGATACGAATAGCAGATAACATAGCGAGAGAGCAGGGCTGCGGAGCACTCATAACAGGGGAGAGCCTGGGGCAGGTGGCAAGCCAGACCATGGAGGCTATTGCTATGACCGACAGAATGACCGAGCTTCCCATATTTCGACCGCTCATAGGAATGGACAAGTCCGAGATTGTAAAGATAGCGGAGAACATAGGTACATTCGAGATATCCATACTGCCCTATGAGGACTGCTGTACCGTGTTCACGCCAAAACATCCCAAAACAAAGCCGAGGCTTCCGCAGATAGAAGCGGCAGAGCAGGCACTGTGGGACGAAGAGAGCAAGGTTTTGGCTCTATCAAATCACTAAACGAGGTACTTTTATATGAACGCTGAAATCATTGCGGTGGGCACCGAGCTGTTACTGGGGGATATTGTGAACACCAATGCACAGTATCTCTCTAAGGAGCTTGCCGCCATGGGGATTAGTGTGCTCTACCAGTCAACCGTGGGGGACAATCCCGAAAGACTGCGTGAGGTGGTTGTAAAGGCTGTCGAGCGCAGTAATGTGGTTATCGTGACAGGCGGCCTAGGGCCCACAGACGACGATCTCACTAAAGAGACCATCTGCGCACTGTTTGACATTCCGCTTTACATGCATACCGAGAGCCTAGGGCGCATGGAGGCCTTTTTCAAGAAGATGGGGCGCACCATGACACAGAACAACCTAAAGCAGGCCATGATGCCCGAGGGTGAGTTTGTGTTCCCCAACGACTACGGTACTGCCCCCGGATGTGCCATTGAGCGCGGCAACCAGACGATAATCATGCTGCCGGGACCTCCCAGAGAGCTTGTTCCCATGTTTAGAGAGCATGTAAGCCGGTTTCTGGCGAAGTACTCCGAGGGGGTTATATACTCTAAGACGGTGCGTGTATTTGGTATCGGAGAATCGGCGCTCGAAACCAAGATTAAGGATCTTGTGGCGGGAAAGAACCCCACAGTGGCTTTGTATGCCAAGGACGGCGAGGTTTTAGTCCGGGTCACGACCAAGGCGCAGATTAAACAGCAAGCTATGAGCATCTGTTCGGGTGTAGTGAGCGACCTGAAAAAGCGCGTGGGCGAGTACATTTACGGTGAGGATGTAGACAATCTTCAGCAGGTGGTAGTCCCTAAGCTAAGGGAGCACGGCAAGAAGATTGCAACGGCGGAATCCTGTACCGGCGGGCTTTTAAGCGAGAAGCTCACCGAGATACCCGGTTCATCCGATGTGTTCGAGTATGGTGTGTCGGCGTATGCAAACCGCATAAAGACGCGGGTACTGGGTGTATCTGAAAAGACACTCACGAAGTTTGGTGCGGTCAGCGAGGAAGTAGCCAAGGAGATGGCGTACGGCGCAATGGACAACGCCGATTCGGACATAGGCGTGGGTATAACCGGCATAGCAGGTCCTGCGGGCGGCAGTGTGGACAAGTCGGTAGGGCTTGTGTACGTGGCGGTGTGCGACAAGAACGATGTGTGGGTCAGAAAGCTCCAGTTGGGTCACGGGCGCAAGGACGAGCGGGAGTACATCCGCAATGTCACCACCATGCACGCACTGGATATGGTCAGGCGTTATCTGGACGGTCTGCCGGTCAATCCCGAGCCGTCGGTGGACAACGGTATCCGTCCCCCTGCGGCGGGAAGCGAGGAGGAGCAGCCGTTACGTAAGCGGAAGCAGCCATTCTTTACCAGGCTGCGAAACTACCTCTTCCCGAAAAAGGGAGACGGATTCAAGGAGAGCTTTCGTAAGATAGCCTTTCTGACGCTCATGTGTATCGCCCTGGGCTCGTTCGGGTACATAGGTGTGTACTACTTTAATTCGTTTATGAACCTTAACACCAACAAGAGCCTAGAGGACATGTACGACAATCCATCGGGGGAGATACCGGCAGGGTATCCGGTTGACTATATCGAGCGGTTTACATCACTGTATAAGCTAAACGCCGATATAAAAGGCTGGGTGCGGATAAACGATACCATAATAAGCTACCCTGTGGTGCAGTCTCTGGACAACGACTACTATCTAAGGCGCAACTTCTACGGTCAGCAGAGTGAGCATGGTATACCGTTTCTGGACTACCGCTCCGACCCCAAAACACCGTCAGACAACATGGTGCTCTACGGTCACAACATGCGGGGCGACGATCAGATGTTCTCGAAGCTTGTAGAATATAAGGACATAGAATTTTATAAGGAACATCCGATTATCGAGTTTGACACGGTTTATGAGCAGTCTAAGTGGAAGATTATCGGTATCATGCGGGTGAATACGCTAGAGAAGCACGGACCTGTGTTCGATTATCACAACTTCTATAACTCTTCTTCACCCGAGCAGTTCATGGAGTATGTAAACGAGGTCAAGAAGCGCAGTCTTATAGTTACCGGTGTGGATGTAGAGCCGGGGGATAAGCTGCTAACCATGTCTACATGTACATACGAGTTCGAGGAGGCGAGATTTGTCGTTGTATCGCGGCGTGTACGTCCGGGGGAGGACGAACGTGTGGATGTGTCGCTCTCTAAGGTCAACCCCACACCTCTTATGCCGGATATATGGTATACCCTGTACGGCGGATCAAAGCCGTCGGAGTTTGCCGGAGAGGGCAATACCGGTTTCGGCACGGAGGGAGATCCTCTGGCATCCTCTAAAGACCCGAACGTCAGCAGACAACCGAACTCATCCAGCTCCGAGAGCAGTACGAGCAGTGTAAGCAGCGAAAGCAGTACGAGTAGTGTTAGCAGTGTAAGCAGTACCAGTAGCACTAGTAGTGTTAGCAGCACAAGCAGTACGAGTAGTGTAAGCAGTACCAGCAGTGTAAGCAGTACCAGCAGTGTAAGCAGTACCAGCAGTGTAAGTATTACGAGCAGTACCAGCAGTGTAAGTAGTACAAGCAGTACGAGCAGTGCCAGTAGTGAATCCAGTACAAGCAGTGAATCGAGCACCAGCAGCGAATCCAGTACAAGCAGCGAGGAGAATAACCCTGTAGGCGGAGCACCCAATATGTCGCGTCCCGTCGGGGGAACGGCAATGCCAGTGACAGATGATGAGGTGCGGACGCTGACGGTGTACGACTCACGCAGCGGCAGAAATGTCACCGATACGGTGTTTAATATCGTGTGCGGTATGACACAGAACGAGCTGGGTGACAGCTACGGTTCAAATCCGTTTCACGTGGAGGCGATAAAGGCGCAGGCAGTGGCATGTCGGACGAATCTGGAGTATTTGCTAAAGACCAATCCTACACCGACTGTTTCGCTAAAGAATGTGCCCCAAAAGGTCAAGGATGCAATCATGCAGGTCAAGAATCAGATTATCTACTACAACGGCAGTGCCATAAACGCCACATACTATGCCATGTCGGCGGGTATGACCAACAATTCAAAGGATGTATGGGGTACAAACCTCAACTACTTGACCTCGGTTCGCAGTGAATACGAGAACGAATCAAATTCCGAATGGGCAAGAAAGAACAACTTTGTCTATCAAAAGACATTGACGGCGCAGGAGGTCATTATCACCATACGCAATAAGTACGGTATAGAGCTAGATCCCGCAAACCCGGAAGGGTGGTTCTCGCTTTCCTACTATCCGTCCGGCTATGTGCAGAATGTTGTTGTTTCAGGCACAAACGGTGCTATCAATGTCACTGGGCGTGCCATGCGCGAGAGTGTATTTGCTCTTCGTTCGGCGTGCTTTACAATCACGGCGGATACACAGTTCGTGACCTTTACAACAAAGGGACTGGGTCACGGCGTGGGTCTTAGTCAGCTAGGGGCAGACGAGTACGCTAAAAAGGGTTATTCATACGACCAAATATTGAACATATACTATACAGGTGTTACAATTAGTTAGAGTTTTTGTTGCAGCAACGCTGCGGAAAGGATTTTGGTATGAGAAATAAGCTAGGTAATGCGCTGTGGGGAATAGCGCTCATTCTCGTAGGTGTTGGCTTTGCGGGGAATGTACTTTTAGGCTGGGATTTCAGCCTGTTTTTCAGCGGATGGTGGACGCTATTTATCATCGTTCCGTCTGTAATCAGTATCATTAAGCATGGATTTAGAGTTATGAACCTTATAGGTCTGGCGGCGGGTGTGCTGTTTCTCATGTCGGCGCAGGGTTTTATCAACTCGAACATCCTAGGTAAGCTCATTCTGCCGTTGGTGCTTGTATGCATAGGTCTCGGAATAATCTTCCGCGGCTCATTGGGCAAGCATTTCAAGGCCATAAACTTTATCAATTCCCAAAACCCGAACATGCCCGAATATACCGCCATCTTCGGAGGACAGGATGTGCGTCCTCTGAACGAGCGCTTTTTCGGAGCAACCCTCACCTCTATATTCGGTTCTGTAAACCTTGATCTGCGCAGCGCGGTCATTGAGCAGGATGTGGTGATAAACGGCACGGTTATCTTCGGCGGTGCGGAGATTTTTCTACCCCGCGGTGTAAATGTCAAGGTGTCGGGCACACCCATATTCGGCGGTATCTCAATCCACGCGTCCAACGACAGTCCCGCAGGACCTACTGTATATGTAAGCGGTATTTGTCTGTTCGGAGGGATTGATATAAAATGAGTGACAAGCAAAGGGTAATTAAGTACTGTGCGCTGGGTATCGCACTCGTTATAATCGTGGCAATCTTTTCGACTATATTCAATGCTATAAACTGGGTGGTGGACGGTATATTTTCATTTACAAACGGAAGAAGCCGTGAATCCATATCAAACCTTACATACGACAGCTCACAGCTCGGAAATGATATCACCTCTGTAGATATTAAGCACTCGGTAGGAGAGCTGTATGTCTACAGCGGCAGTGAGCTAAAGGTGGAGGCACAGAACGTATCAAGTAAGTTTCGCTGTTATGTGAGGAACAATACGCTCTACATAGACAGTAAGTTTGAGCCGACTATTATCTTTGGGGTGAACAATCCCACACCGCAGATATATGTATATCTGCCCGCCGAGTGTACGAGTGAGCGCTTTCGTGTTGAAGCGGGAGCGGGCAAGACATATATCGAGGGTATCTATTCAGATAAGCTGAATGTGCAAAACGGTGCGGGTCAGCTCGTCATGAGAACAGTGTCATGCGAAAAAGCCGATATTAGTGGCGGCGTAGGAGAGCTTAGACTGTCTGATGTGAAGCTTAATAACCTAAGGCTGGAATGCGGCATAGGAAAGACCACTGTTGAAGGTGATGTCTATGGACGCTCGGAGCTGCAAAGCGGTATCGGAGAGCTGACCATGGACCTTGTCGGCAACCGGCTGGATTATGAGCTTAATATCTCCACCGGTATCGGACGTACATACATTGACGGAGAGGATTTAAGCGACGGAGTATACAATAGGGGAGCAGCAAACTCCATTAGGCTGGAATCGGGTATTGGCGCGGCAAAGCTCAACTTCGGGCGGTAACACTATCCCTGCTCGCCGCCGAACATCGGATATCCGCTCTTATATATCTCGTCACACAGCTCCTTGAAGATAGGCCCTGCCGTCATAGCACCCGAATTACCGTTTTCGACGAACACGACAATCGAGAGCTTGGGGTCAAACGAGGGATAGAACCCTGTAAACCAGGCATGTATAATCTCCTCGCCGTCCTTTAATACTCCGGTCTGCGCAGAGGAGGTCTTACCGCCGGCACTGAGATAGGTGGGTCTTGCCCACCGTCCGCTGCCGTTCTCTCCCTCGATAACCGTCTCCATAAAGCTTTTTAGAACGGCTGCCTGTGTCTTTGTCATAATGCGCGTTGGGTTGTAGTTCTCGTCGGACGGAAATATCTCGTATCCGTCGGTCTCACCCAGTGCTGCATGTGGGACAGGAAGCTCCCCGCCGTTTGCTATAGCGGCAATAAACCGTGCCATCTGAATGGGGTTACATAGAAGCTTGCCCTGTCCGAAGCTTAGATTACTAAGCTCGCCCAGATTGGCAAGCTCTTTTGGAGTGGGGAGATATCCGGAGCTTGTTTTAAGTCCCGGTGCAAGCTCCACGGTGCGCCCGAAGCCGGACTTTAGAGCCGTTTCTGACAGCTCTCTGCCGCCGGTCTGTATTGCCAGATTGATAAAATAGGGGTTGCAGGACACCTCAATAGCCTCCCGCATGTTTAAAAGCCCATGTCCGTACTGATTGAAACAACCGAAACGTACCCCTCCCACCTCGATGTAGCCGTGACATTCATAGGTGTAGCTCGTGTCTATACCCTTTTCTAGAGCGGCAAGCGCCGTACACAGCTTAAATGCCGAGCCGACGTTATAGCTTTGTAAAAACCGGCTCACAAGCGGACTGTCGGGGCTGTTTAGAAAGTCGGCAATGCTGACAAGCGAGAAGTTCGGGCGGCTGACCAGAGCCAATAGCTCACCGGTCTCTATGTCCATAATAACGACAGCGCCTTTCTCGATGGTTCTGTCGGCTATCTCTTCTGCCAGCCTTTGTATGCGCTCGTTTATCGTGAGTGCGACACCTTTTTTATTGTTTTCGACTGTGTTTACCGTCTCCGGTGGTTTGTCCGCGAATGGACGCCCCAGTGCGTCCACTGTAAAGCGCGTTTTTATAACTCCCGCACCGCTAAGAAGCTCATTATAGGCTTTTTCGATGCCTGTTACACCTATACCGTCGCCGTCCATATATCCCAAGAGGTGGGCGCACAGCATCTCCTCGGTATAGCGAACCGGAAGCTTGTAGACGCTTACATCCTCATTCTCTATGACAGGCGAGTTTACCGTCACGGTAAAGGGATTGCGCCCCTCCCCCAGCGTCATGAGCGTATCTCTATTGCCGGGGTTGTCCTCGATAAGCGCCGCGAGTGCTTCGGGTGAGGGTACTACCCCCGCCTTGTAGACGCTTTTCTTGTTTACAAGCGGTTTTAATTCGCGGGTGTATATATATCCGCGTGAGCTGCCGATATTAAGCACAAAGGATGATTGATTGTTCGCCGTAGTGACAAAGCTGTCCGAGAAGCCTGTCAGATAGG
>CAYSTR010000073.1:0-9778 GCA_964433745.1 uncultured Oscillospiraceae bacterium
CATTTAAAGGGGTGAATTAAATGAAAGATGATAATAAAGATACATCGGCGCTTCCGATGAACGCACTGTCTGAGATACCGGAACCTAAGCAGGACGCTAAAACGATTGTGGGTCTTACTAAAGAGAGCGGACGTGTATCCGGCTATAAGCTTTCGGACAACCGTATTGTCTCTAAGCAGGAGGGCGTCGAATTGGCAAGACAGGGTGAGATAGCCGGTGTGGGTATTTCGCAGCGAAAGGGCAACGAATACCTTAAATCACTGCCCGATCAAAGTGACGGAAACAATCTGACAAATCTGCCGACCGTTACAGGTTAACGTAAAAGGGGCTGCGAAACATTAATGTTCCGCAGCCCGTATTTATTTTATGTTTTAGTATATATCCCCGCCGCCTGTATTGGGGTTGGCATCCTTGTTACTCTCATTGAGAGCACCCAGCTTTTTGTTGGAGAGGAAGTAGATACCCTTGTCCTTTATATTGACCTTGAGAACCGTTTCGCGTGTATCCTCAAGCTTTAGTCCGGACATTACAGCGGTTGCCTTGTCATCATAGTGGGAGAGAATTTCACAGTTATCATGCTCGTGAACAGACGGATTAAACTGATAGAGGTTGAGATCCTTGTGACCGTAGGCGGCTATCCATTCGGAGGTTATTGTTATGGAGAGCTTAGAGGGGGCAAAGTCAGCACCGTCTACTGAGAACACCCACGGACGGTTGTTATCACCCGAAACCTTTGCAACACGTGTCCACATAAAGGCGGAATCTGCACCGGGGGTCACCTTAAAGGTGTAGTTCTTGCTTATTACATAGGGCATATCCTTATTGGCTATATCGAATACGCCGTTATCTACGATAATCTGGAGATCCTTGCCGCTGGGGTTATTACTCATGAAGTAGTTAAAGTCTGTTTTTGTAAGGGTGTAGGTGCCGTTACCGGTGACCATCCAGGTCTTTGTAGATTCGGAATAGGTGTCCTTGTTGTTATATTTAGCCTCGACATTGGTATTGGCATTTCCGGTAACAGAGCTTATCTGGTTAGTTCTTGCATCTATGCGGATGGTGCTGTCCTTTAAATCCATTGCACGCTGCATGGCGATGTACATATGAGCGGACAGACGCTCCGGTTCGACAGCGGCTTTATAGTAAAGGATAATATTCTTTGTTTCAGATGGTGTGTTTACCTGCTTTACATCGTATATTCCCTTGTCCAGTGTCAATGTACCGGTGTATACGCAGGTATCGTCAGCTATAGGATTAGTCTTGTCCTCTGTGCCGTTTACGAGCCTTTTTACCTCGTATGAGGGGGAGGTGGCTAGCTGGTTATAGTCGCTTTCGGACAGAATAGCGGGAGCAGTATAGGTAAAGGGTGTTATTGCCGGAACAGCGCTGTATGCCTGTTCTGCAAGATTGTTAGTGGTAAGTCCCTGCTTGACGGTCAGCTTTGCCTTGTTTAGCTCGACAGGAGCCAGGGAGTAGGGGGTAGCCCCTGCGTATTGGGAATGTGCAGGGTCAAAGTAAGCATTCATGGTATTTAGACGCACATTAAGAGCTGCTTGATTGAGTGCGTATTGGTTGGTCATTTTACCAGTCTGGTATGAGATGAGGTAGTTGCCGAACTTTGAGCTGCCTGTGGTTGTACCCGCCGAAACTAGAAAATCCATATAACCGTTTGCTTTTGTCACATGGAAGAAATCGGTAGAGAAGTTTGCTGTAGGGGAGGGGCTTCCTACGGTGGTTACGCCGTCAAAACCTAGGGGGGTTAACACAAAGTCACCCGCCGTAATCCCGGAGCCTGTAACTACCGGGTAGGAGAATGTATCACCAACATTCGAGCCAGTTACTCTAATTGTTACAGAACTGTTCTGGATAAGCTCAATACTGTTAATTGCAACAGAGGTCTGCGGTGATACTACCGATATGTCGGCGTATGCGATACTAAATAGTGATACGAACAGGGCTAGTGCCAGTAAAACAGACAGTGCTTTTTTCATCAAGGTATGTACTCCTTTTATTTTTGGTTGTTGTGCAAAGACAAAGAAGTCATATACATGTTTACGCAGCTGTCTGTATCGGTGTTTCATTACTTAATCAGTATACCATGCTGTAACTGTTTTGTCAATAGTAACAAAATGTAAATAAAATTTTATAAAAATTACCAATTAATCTTTTGATTATTTTAATGTTGATAGGGAGGGGGCAGGTGTTTTAGTTTTTACCCTAAAAATATTATTAAATATTATTGTTGACAAGAATAAAAAATTGTAATAAAATGTAAATAAGTAGAGAAATGGGGTACAACCCATTTAGAGTGTGGAGTGCCGTAAGTACTCCGCACTATTTTTATATTATTTAATAATATCGGTAAATAGCCGGATGGGTCGTTAAAATGAACAAGGGAAGAAAGCTTAGATTACAAAGAATCGTTCTCGCTTTAATTGTAAGTATATCTATTATGTTTCTTATATTTACACTATTGTTAGAGCTGACATATGTCCCGGCTCATGGTGAGATAACCCCATTAGGATTTAACGGAACATACCATCTGGGCAAAGACGGTAAAGAAAAACCGTTTACAGAGGAGACAAGTTTTAATCCGTATTATGACGAAATGGTAGTGTTTACAGGTCATTTTGATAGGGATATTCCTGCAAACATCAATATAATAATGAGAATACATAATCTGCGGGTCAAGGTGTACCAAAATGATACCCTTATATATTCATTCGGTGAGCCTGGAAGCTATGCGTCATTTGCTAAATCCGAGGGTAACAAATGGGGGGTATTTGTTTCTTCTGGCATTTCAACTAATGATGTGATTCGATTTGAGCTAGAGACCTGTTATGTACAAAACCTCAAGACAACATACGAAAATGCAATAACAAAGCTCTGTACCGGATACGCTAATGATTTATTAAAAAAGCTGGTGCTTGAAAGAGCTATGCCGATATTTTTTGCTTTCCTGGTTTTTTTAACCGGAATAATACTGTTAATTTCAATGCTTATATTAAGGATTCTGCGTTATCCTGTATCGAAAATACTTCTGGATTTTACTCTGCTTACTATTATTTCGGGCATCTGGCTGCTCATGGATTTTGATGTACTCTCTCTAGTTTTACCATACGGTGTTTTTCTTAATATTCTGGATATCTGGTCATTGTCCCTTATGCCGGTATTTTTTATCAGCTATCTTATGAACTTTGTCAAGGGAAAATCAAGTGTAATACTTAATATAACAGGAAATGTTCTGCTTTTTTGCTCGTTTACTTATCTTTTACTTCAAATGTTTGGTATTTGTGATATGTATGAGATGTCGGATGCGGTCAGTTTCACAATTGGGGTTGCTATTATCATTGTTGTTTTAGTATTTATAACAGAATGGAGATACAGGAGAAACAGCGTAATACGGTTTTTTATTCTGTCGGTGGCTATGGTGGCGGCAGTGAGCTTTATTGATATTATAAACACATTTCTTTATTGGTGGACATATCCCTTCTTCTTTCCGGGTATATTCTTTCTATTTATTCTCATGCATGTAATATTTATGTTAAAGAGGTTTAAGGATAATCTAGCCAAGGTGCGAAAAGCAAAGGATCTTGAAGCGGAGCTTTTACAAAGTAAAATCGACATTATGCTAAGCCAGATAAAACCGCATTTTCTTTATAACACACTGGCATCTATAAGCTTTCTCTGTGAAGCAGACCCAAAGCTTGCGAGAAGAACTATTGACAATTTTTCCGATTTATTACGTTCAATATTTGACAGTTTGGGAAACAAGAAGCTGCTTCCATTTGAAAAGGGGATTGAGAATCTCAAGAGATATCTTTCTATAGAACAGGTGCGTTTCGGTGACAGATTAAATGTTGTATTCGATATACATACAACGGATTTTGCTCTTCCGGAACTGACATTGCAGCCTATAGTCGAAAATGCCATTCGTCATGGTATTACAAAGAGGGATGAGGGAGGAACGATTATTATTAAAACAGAGGAGAAGCCATACTCTGTCTGCATTACAGTATCGGATGACGGAGTGGGTTTTAATAAAGAGGAGTTACAAAATGCGGCACGAACCCATTCAGGTCTTGAAAATGTCAAAAACAGACTGTTTGCAATGTGCGGCGGAAGCCTGAAAATGAACAGTACACCGGGGGAGGGTACGGTTATTACTATTGAGATACCAAAGGAGAAGGTTAAATGAATATAATAGCGGTGGATGATGAACAGTTTGCACTAAAGGGTATAGTTGATGCCATTCGGGATGTATGTCCCAATGCACAAGTTGAAGGATTTAACTCTCCTATAAAGGCATTGGAGTATGCAGACGAAAATAGAATAGATATAGCGTTTTTAGATATTGAGATGGGTGGTATAAACGGACTAACCCTGGCAAAGCGGTTAAAGGAACACTACTGTCAAACCAATATTGTATTTGTGACAGCTCATTCTCAGTATGCTCTTGATGCACATGCCCTGTATGCTGCGGGTTATCTATTAAAGCCCATCACAAGAGAAAAAATAAATACAGCGATTCATAATCTTCGGTATCCCGTTGTCACAGATAAAGAGGGTATTAGGGTGCAGACCTTTGGAAACTTTGAGGTGTTTGTGGACGGAAAGCCGGTTCGGTTTTGCCGTTCAAAATCAAAGGAGATTCTTGCTTATCTCGTAGACAGAAACGGTGCCTCTGTAACCAAAGCAGAGCTTGCCGCTGTCATATGGGAGGATGCAGAGTATTCGCGTTCACGGCAGCAGCAGCTCCAGGAGCTGATAGCGTGGATGATAAAGGATCTGATAGCTGCTAATGCCGAACAGATGGTATTACGCAGGCACAACAACCTTTCAGTAGATAAGACGCAGTTTAGCTGTGATTGTTATGATTTTCAAGAACGGGATGAAAGCGCTGTCAATGCCTATATGGGGGAATATATGACAAACTACAGCTGGGCAGAGTTTAAATTGGCATACCTTGAACAGCAGTTTAAAAAGAGAAAATAGTATAAATTTATACCTAGAAGTGCTTATTTCACATGAATGAGCGCTTTTTCTTTATTACCTACAAATACTCTACATAGTTCTTTATCATTTTATTATAAACAAATTATTTGTTGCAGAAACAAATAATAGAAACGTCTTCGTAAAGAGAGATTTAGTTAGATTATCCTTTTTTATTATACAATTAAAATATTATAAGCAGTAAGGACATTATTAGCGGGGTGTAAGGATGAAAAAATCAATTATTGTATGTCTGACCGCTTGTGTCATATTGCTGACGACACTTCCTGTCTATGCAGATACGGTTAATAATGATACAATAAAAGTGGGTATTTTTGACTATCAAGCGTTTTACGAAAATGATGATGGAGCACCCTCCGGGTATGGTTACGAATATCTTAGCACAATCGCTAAATATGGGAGCTTTCGGTTTGAATATATCTACGGAAGCTGGTCGGAGTGTTTATCGTGGCTTGAAAGCGGCAGGATAGACATGCTTGATTCAGCGCAGAAATCTCCAGATCGCGAAGAAAAGTTTCTGTTTTCATCATACTCTACGGGTATAAGTTATGGGGAACTGTTTGTACGTGGAGACGATTTAACGGTAATGTATAATGATTTCCCGGCAATGGACGGTATGACGGTGGGTTTACTGGAGGGGAACAGCCGGAATACAACATTTCTACAGTATGCTAAAACAAACGGTTTTTCTGTAAAGACAGTGACATTTAACACCGCCGAGCAGTTATCCGCCGCTTTACAGGAGGGTAAAGTTGATGCTATAGTCTCCAGTAATCTACGGCAGGGCAAAAATGAAAGACCCATAGCAAGATTCTCTCCGACACCTTTTTACATAATGATTAATAAGGATAAACCACAGCTAAAGCTGAGAATTGATACCGCACTTGAAGAAATATTGATTGATTATCCCAACTTTAACGCAAATCTTAACGAGAAATATTACACTGTTCATGAAACAGCGCCCATGTTCACAAAGGAGGAACATGCCTTTATCAAAGAGTCGCCATCTGTTCGGGTGGTATTGTGCAACGAAAGCAGTCCATTCATTTCATATGATAAAACGGATAACAGTACCGAGGGTATTTATATAGATATTCTCAATCTCATTGGTGAAAAAACAGGACTAGCCTTTAGGTATCTGCACGCATACGAATATAATAAAGCTGTGGATATGATAACAAGCGGCGAAGCAGATATTATGCTGGGATACGATAACGATAAGCAAATGGTAAGTGAACAAAATCTTACCGTATCTGATGAATTTATGAGTGTACCTATCTGCTTTATCGGAAAAAGCGCTCCCGTATATGAGACGGCTGCATTTGCTGTTCCCGAAAATGACAGCAGAATTATATCTTTTATAAAAGAACAATTCCCGAATGGGAGTATTATGGTTCTTGAATCCTTGGCTGATTGTTATGAGGCAGTTTTACAGGGGAGAGCCGATTTTACTCTCGATAATATGTATAATGCCACCGGTTCAATCGGAAGCAGAAAGCAAGGTTCTTTATTGGTTGCATTTGCTACACCTATAAAAGCAAGCTATTCGTTAGGTGTGCGGAAGGACACAGATCCGGCTCTTTTAAAGATTCTTAACAAGGGGATTGCCTCTCTGACGGATTCCGAGATAAACTCCATCTTCATGCACCACACAATAAATAAAATTCCCGAAGCTAGAATATCAATGCTGTTAGACGAATACCGTCCTCAGATTTTTATTATATCCTCACTGGGTGTTCTTGTATTATTCGGTATACTTATTTTTTTATATTACCGTCAGAGAAGAAACAAGCAGCGTTTGTGGCACACTGCTTATATAGATCCGCTTACCGGTATAGGAAACTATAATCTCTTTAAAGAGGATATTAAAAAGCTGCTTGCAAGGAATACACATGTGAAGTATGTCTTATGTAAATTTGACATAGAGAATCTAAAGCTGCTAAATGAGATATACGGTTTTGATCGTGTGGATGGTATTATAAAGAGTGTCGCAAATACACTAAGGGACATTACTATCCCCGGTGTGGATGCTTATGCACGAATAGCCGGTGATGATTTTATTATACTTAAAAGCTACACAGATATAAAGGAAAATGAGGGGTTTCTAGCACAGAAAGAGAGAATGTTCCTCGATTCAGTCGGCAGAGAGTTTGAGTTTCTCATTAAGTTCACGTATGGGATATATTACATAGAGAATAATGACGAGAGCGTGTCATCCGTGCTTGAAAAGGCAAACTATGCACATAGTGTTTGCAAGATGAACACAAATATGGTGACATTTCTTTACGATGAAAAGGTAAAGCAGCGTGCTATTGAGGAAAAGAAAATAGAATCCCGAATGGATGAAGCCCTTGAAAAAAAGCAGTTTATGCTATATCTGCAGCCTAAATATTATCTCTCGGACGAAACTCTGGCGGGAGCAGAGGCACTTGTTCGCTGGACGAGCGAGGATGGTGAGAGTATTGTATATCCCAGCAGCTTTATCCCGCTGTTCGAGAGGAACGGATTTATCACAAAACTGGATATGTACATGCTTGAACGCACCTGTGAATATATTAAATCGTGGATGGATGAGGGTAAAACCCCTGTTACTGTATCCATAAACTTTTCAAGGCTTCATCTTCTCAATCCAACATTTACGCAGGATATCTGTGTAATGACCGACAAATACGGTATACCGCGCAGATATATCGAGATTGAGCTTACAGAGAGTACAATGTTTAATAACGAGGAGGCAATGCTCACTGTACTGGAAGAGCTGCACGAGGTGGGATTTACGTTATCGATGGATGACTTTGGTTCGGGATATTCCTCTTTGGGACTTCTAAAAAATCTGCCTGTGGATGTTATAAAGATAGACCGTCATTTCTTTTCAAACAATCGGTATAAGACGCGCTCCAAGACGGTAATAGAGAATGTTATGCAGATGGCCAAGCGGCTTGATATACATACGGTTGCAGAGGGTGTAGAGAGTGAGGAGCATATAGCTTTTCTGCGCGAAATGGGTTGTGATATCGTGCAGGGCTACTACTATTCTAAGCCCATTCCGGCTCATGCGTTTAAACTGGATAAAACCCCGGTAACCACTCCGGCTAAAACAAAGGAGAACGGCATAAGCTTATCCGATATAGGAGATTTGTCTGCTGGACGTATAGAATTGGGAGCTGATATGCCTATTTTAGTTTATCGGCTGTTTCAAATGTCTTTGCGGAAAACTTTAAGCGAGACCTACGGCGAGGGTGAAATGGTTAACGTTTTACGAAATGTAGGAAGGCTTGCTGGTAGCGCATTTGCCAGGGAAATACTTGATTTATCTTTGCCCTTTTATGATTTTATTAATGAACTGACGAATAAACTGTTGAGCATGAAGATAGGTAAGCTCAATATTGAATGCTTTGACGAGAATACCGGGCATGGTGTAGTAAGCGTTAAGGAAGACCTGGACTGCTCCGGATTGCGTGAGCGAAATGAGATGATGTGTCAGTACGATGAGGGCTTTATCGCCGGAGTTTTCAATGAATATACACAAAAAAGCTATTCGGTGATTGAGGTTGATTGTTGGGGGACAGGTGCTAATGTCTGCCGGTTTGAGGTAAAGCCGAGGTAATATAATAAAATTTCATAATAGATACTTAAAAGCCCGCTTGAAAAAAGCGGGTATTTTACTAAATTTCAATCAAATAATTTATTATTAGTTCATTAAAAATTTATCTCATTATGGTAAAATAAGTATATTTACTATGTATTATGACAATTTGTTAGGAGAAAAACATGCTTGAAAAATTGAGTGTCCGGAAGCCATTTACTATTCTTGTGGCGGTAATTCTAGTTATTATTCTGGGTATAGTGTCGTTTATGAACACCTCGACCGATCTCCTGCCCAGTATGAACCTGCCTTATGCGGTAATTATGACGACCTATCCGGGTATGACACCGGAGCAGGTGGAGAGCGATGTGACTGTACCTATTGAGGGGCGGATGGGGACAGTGAGCGGAATCAGCAGTATTTCATCAATGTCTAATGAACATTATTCTGTTATTATTCTTCAATTTACCGATGAAACGGATATGAACTCTGCTTCCCTTGACATTCGGGAATCGCTGGATATTATTAAGCTGCCGGATGGTGCGGGAAAGCCCACTATACTAAAGCTAAACCCCAGTATGCTGCCTGTAATGGTTGCATCGGTTTATGTTAAGGATATGTCCATCCATGAGATTTCCGCACTTACAAAGGATGAACTTGTGCCCTCACTTGAGGGTGTCGCAGGTGTTGCTTCTGCAAGCGCATCAGGTCTTATCCAGAATCAGCTCAATGTTATTCTGCGAGAGGATAAGGTCACAGAGGTAAATGAGCGTATAGTCGGTGCCATAAAAGCCCAGATGGAAAAGACTATGAGCGAGACTGTCTCGGTACAGGTTAAGGAATACGCCGAGAAACGAACAGCCGAGTTGATTGCCGGAGGACTATCAGCCGAACAGGCGGGAGCACAGGTTAAAAGAGAGCTTCCTGCTGCAACAGAGCAGATTACACAGACTGTAGCTGCGGCTATGCAAGAGGGTATGGGTGCAGGCGAGGGTGAAGCGACACCCGGTATACCCGCAGAGATGATCACTGTTGATACTATTTCAAAAATGCTGTCTGCTCAAAACTTTTCCATGCCTGCCGGAATTATGCCGGAGGACGGTGTGGAGTATATGGTGCGCGTGGGAGACAGATTCCGCGATACCGAGCAGATAGAGAAGCTTGTACTGTTTGACACAG
>CAYSTR010000074.1:0-9668 GCA_964433745.1 uncultured Oscillospiraceae bacterium
CTCAACGCGGGGGAGACCCTGGGTAATATCCTCAACGCTGGCAACACCGCCGGTGTGGAAGGTTCTCATGGTGAGCTGTGTACCCGGCTCGCCGATGGACTGTGCCGCTATGATACCCACTGCTTCACCCACCGCAACAGCATTGCCGTTTGCAAGGTTAGCACCGTAACATCTGGCGCACACGCCGTAGGTGGCATGACAGCCGAGAAGCGAACGAATACGCACCTTGGAAAGTCCCAGCTTACTTATAACAGCGGTATCCTGATCGTTCATCATCTTGTCCTTAGAGACGAGCAGCTCGCCGGTTTCGGGATCGAGGATATCATCCACAAGGTAGCGTCCCATGAGACGTTCGGTCATTGGCTCAATCATCTCACTGCCGTCCTTGATATCGTATACGATGATACCGTCACGTGTACCGCAGTCCTCCTGTCTGATTATGACATCCTGTGAAACGTCAACCAGACGGCGGGTGAGGTAACCGGAGTCGGCGGTACGAAGCGCCGTATCCGCAAGACCCTTTCTAGCACCCTTAGAAGAAATGAAGTACTCCAGAATGTTTAGTCCCTCACGATAGTTGGCGCGAATCGGGATTTCTACGACACGTCCGGAGGTATTGGCGATAAGTCCGCGCATACCGGCCAGCTGACGCAGCTGGCTTACAGTACCACGCGCGCCCGAGTCAACCATCATATATATGGGGTTGTAGGGATCGAGATTGTCTTTTAGCGCGGCAACCACCTTGTCGGTTGTCTCGTTCCAGGTCTCGATAACGAGGTTATAGCGCTCGTCATTGGATATGAGACCGCGGCGGTACTGCTTTGTTATACGCTCGATATTCTGCTCGGCTTCTTCCAGATATTCCTTCTTCTGCGGCGGAATGGTGGCATCGCACACCGCAACGGTGAGAGCACCGCGTGTGGAGTATTTGAAGCCTTGATTCTTAACCTCGTCAAGTATCTCGGCGGTCTTGGCTGTGCCGTGAACCTTGATGCATTTATCAATAATCTGACCGAGCTGTTTTTTACCGGCGAGGAAGTCTACCTCCAGGTTAAACATGGTCTCGGGATTGGTTCTGTCCACATATCCCAAATCCTGCGGAATGGGATCATTGAATATTAAGCGTCCCATGGTCGTGTCTATTATCTTTGAGCGGCGCACTCCATCAACATCGCGGAACACACGCACCTTAATGGGGGCGTGAAGTCCGATAGAGCCCTCGGTGTAAGCCATCATGGCCTCATCCTCACCCGAGAACACCTTACCCGCACCTATCTCATCCTCACGAACCAGTGTAAGGTAGTATGAACCCAGAACCATGTCCTGTGTGGGTACGGTTACAGGGCGTCCGTCCGACGGTTTTAGAAGGTTTCCGGCTGCGAGCATGAGGAAACGGGCTTCCGCCTGTGCCTCTGCCGACAGCGGCACGTGTACAGCCATCTGATCACCGTCAAAGTCTGCATTGTAAGCGGTACAAACTAAGGGGTGCAGCTTTAAGGCACGACCCTCAACCAGCACCGGCTCAAACGCCTGAATACCCAGACGGTGAAGTGTCGGTGCTCGGTTTAGAAGCACCGGATGTCCCTTGATGACGGTCTCCAGCGCATCCCAAACCTCGGTTTTGGCACGCTCAACCATCTTTCTGGCGGATTTTATGTTGCCCGCACTGCCTGTCTCCACCAGCCGCTTCATAACAAACGGCTTAAACAGCTCCAATGCCATCTCTTTTGGCAGACCGCACTGGTATATCTTCAGCTCTGGACCTACAACGATAACCGAACGACCGGAATAGTCCACGCGCTTACCCAAGAGGTTCTGACGGAATCGTCCCTGCTTACCCTTTAGCATGTCGGACAGGGATTTCAGCGGACGGTTGTTAGGACCTGTGACAGGACGTCCGCGTCTGCCGTTATCTATGAGCGCATCCACAGCCTCCTGTAACATGCGCTTCTCGTTTCTTACGATGATATCGGGTGCTCCAAGCTCTAAAAGCCGCTTTAGACGGTTGTTTCTGTTAATGACGCGCCTATACAGATCATTGAGGTCACTGGTGGCAAAACGTCCGCCGTCTAGTTGAACCATGGGGCGGATATCGGGCGGGATGACCGGCAGAGCGTCCATAATCATCCATTCGGGACGGTTTCCGGACAGCCTAAACGCCTCCACAACCTCCAGACGCTTGAGAATACGCACCTTGTTCTGCCCGGTGGCAATATCCAGCTTCTCTTTTAGTTCCTCCGAGAGCTTTTCCAGCTGTATATTTTCAAGCAATGCCTTTATCGCCTCTGCGCCCATTCCGGCAGTGAAATCTTCCTCATACTTTTCGCGCATGTCGCGGTATTCCTTTTCGGACAGGAGCTGTCTCTCTTCCAGAGGTGTCTGTCCGGGGTCTACGACAACATAGGACGCAAAATAGAGAATCTTCTCCAAAAGACGCGGTGACATATCCAGGATAAGACCCATACGTGAGGGTATACCCTTAAAGTACCAGATGTGCGATACAGGAGCGGCAAGCTCGATGTGCCCCATACGCTCACGGCGCACCTTGTTTCTGGTAACCTCGACACCGCAGCGGTCACATATCTTGCCTTTATATCTAAGACGCTTGTACTTTCCGCAGTGACACTCCCAGTCCTTAGTCGGACCAAAGATGCGTTCGCAGAAAAGACCGTCTCTCTCCGGTTTAAGTGTTCGGTAGTTGATGGTCTCGGGCTTCTTTACCTCACCGTAAGACCAGCTTCTTATCTGCTCGGGAGATGCAAGACCTATCTTTATAGAATCAAATACGTTAAATTCCATTCAATAAACCCCCATTTTTAGAGTTAACAGTTAATAGTGAATAACGTCTCTCTATTAAAAGTCATCATCCAGATCCTCATCGTCGCTGTCCTCGTCATCACCGAAGATGTCGTCCAGACCTAAATCCAGATCATCCGAGGCGAGTTCGTCATATTCATCGTCGGGGGATTCTATCGAGAAGCCGTCCATTCCCTCCTCGGGTTCGGGGAATACGTCCTCGTCAATGTTAGTAAGCCCTACATCATCGTCGTCCATGGTCTGTTTGAGGTCAATCTCCGCACCCAGACGGTCAAGCACCTTGACATCGAGACCCAGCGATTGAAGCTCCTTTATGAGCACCTTGAATGATTCGGGTACGCCGGGCTTGGGTACATTCTGACCTTTGACAATTGACTCGTAGGTCTTGACACGCCCGACCACATCGTCCGACTTGACGGTGAGTATCTCCTGTAGGGTGTACGCCGCGCCGTAGGCCTCCAGCGCCCACACCTCCATCTCTCCGAAACGCTGTCCGCCGAATTGAGCCTTTCCGCCCAACGGCTGCTGTGTTACTAGAGAGTAAGGGCCTGTGCTTCGTGCATGAATCTTATCGTCAACAAGGTGGTGCAGTTTAAGGAAGTACATATAACCGACTGTTACAGGATTATCAAAGGGCTGACCGGTACGTCCGTCATATAGCACCGTTTTACCGTCCTCAGAAAGCCCTGCCATACGGAAGCATTCGCGGATATCCGGCTCATGAGCACCGTCAAATACCGGTGTCATGACCTTCCAGCCCAGAGCCTTTGCGGCATATCCCAGATGAACCTCCAGAACCTGTCCGATGTTCATACGGGAGGGAACGCCCAGAGGATTGAGCACTATATCAAGCGGTGTACCGTCAGGCAGAAACGGCATATCCTCCTGCGGGAGAATACGCGATACAACGCCCTTGTTACCGTGACGTCCAGCCATCTTGTCGCCCACTGAAATCTTACGTTTTTGTGCGATATAACAGCGTACGACCATGTTTACGCCAGGGGACAGCTCATCAGAGTTGTCGCGGGTAAACACCTTAACATCCACAACTATACCATATTCGCCGTGGGGGACGCGCAGTGACGTATCGCGCACCTCACGTGCCTTTTCGCCGAAGATAGCGCGCAGAAGCCGCTCCTCCGCCGTCAGTTCGGTCTCGCCCTTGGGGGTGACCTTGCCGACTAGGATATCGCCTGCGTGAACCTCCGCACCTACGCGGATAACGCCCCATTCATCCAAATCCTTTAGCGCGTCCTCGCCCACATTGGGGATATCGCGTGTAATCTCCTCTGGACCTAGCTTGGTATCGCGGCTTTCTATCTCGTACTCCTCGATATGAATAGAGGTAAATACATCGTCGCGTACAATCTTTTCGTTTATGAGGATAGCATCCTCGTAGTTATAGCCCTCCCAGGTCATAAACCCGATGAGCACGTTTTTACCGAGGGAAATCTCACCCTGGTCGGTAGCGGGGCCGTCCGCAATGACCTGACCCTGCTCCACATGCTCGCCAATGCTGACAATGGGGCGCTGATTAATACATGTGCCCTGGTTAGAGCGCATAAACTTAATGAGCTTATAATTGTTAACAGAGCCTGTCTGTGTGCGAATGACTATCTCACGTGAGCTGGCACGCTCCACCGTTCCTGCTTGACGTGCAACAACCACAACGCCCGAATCCACCGCCGCCTTGTACTCCATACCAGTTCCGACAATGGGTGCTTCGGTGCGCAGTAGCGGGACTGCCTGACGCTGCATGTTGGAACCCATCAGCGCACGGTTTGCGTCGTCGTTTTCCAAAAAGGGAATCATGGAGGTAGCAACCGATACAACCATCTTAGGCGAAACGTCCATATAATCAACGCGCTCGCGCTCGACCTCAAGAATCTCACTGCGGAAACGGGCATTAACCCGCTTTCTTGCAAAGCATTTCTCGTCTGTAAGCGGCTCGTTCGCCTGTGCTACGACATAGGCATCCTCCGTGTCGGCGGTCATGTAGCGAATCTCGTCTGTGACGACACCCGTCTCCTTGTCCACACGGCGGAAGGGCGCTTCAATAAAGCCGTATTCGTTTATTCTTGCAAATGTTGCCAGATATGAGATAAGTCCGATGTTCGGTCCCTCGGGGGTCTCAATGGGACACATGCGTCCATAATGGGTATAGTGAACGTCACGAACCTCGAAGCTTGCACGGTCACGGGAGAGACCGCCGGGTCCTAATGCGGACAGACGGCGCTTGTGCGTCAGCTCTGCCAGCGGGTTTGGCTGATCCATGAACTGCGACAGCGGGGACGAGCCGAAGAACTCCTTTATAGCAGCCACTACAGGACGGATGTTGATTAGCGCCTGCGGGGTGATGACCTCCATGTCCTGCGCCTGTAGTGTCATACGCTCGCGCACCACGCGCTCCATACGTGAGAAGCCTATACGAAACTGGTTCTGTAAAAGCTCGCCCACCGAACGGATACGGCGGTTACCCAGATGGTCAATATCGTCTATTGTGCCGATATCATGCGCCAGATTAATAACATAGTTAATCGTGGCTAGTATATCGTCAATTATAATGTGTTTCGGGATAAGCTCATCCAAACGAAGCCGGATCTGCTCACGTATATCATCCTTATCGGAGTGATTATTGAGAATATCCATGAGGATAGAGTAGCGAACCTTTTCGTTTACACCAAGATCTGTAACATCAAAGTCGATGAAATCCTTAATATCCACCATACCGTTGGAGATGACCTTTATATGCTTGTCCTCTGCCAAAAGCGTAACGGTGTGGATACCTGCTCTCTCTATCTGCTCTGCCTTTTCGCGGGTGAGCACCTCGCCCTGTTCGGCGATAAGCTCGCCGGTCTGCGGATTTATTACTGCTTCTGCCATCTGCTTGCCGGTTATACGAGTCGAGATAGCCAGCTTTTTATTGTATTTATAACGTCCTACGCGGGAGAGATCATAACGTCTTGCGTCAAAGAACAATCCGTCAATGTGGGTTTGCGCACTCTCAACAGTGGGAGGCTCGCCCGGACGCAGCTTCCTATACACCTCAAGGAGTGCTTCCTCGGTGTTTTTAGTGCTGTCCTTTTGGATTGTGGATAGGAGCATATCGGTCTCGCCGAAAAACTCCACCAGCTGTGCATCGCTGCCAAGACCCATTGCGCGGACAAAGGTGGTAACAGGGAGCTTGCGGTTTTTATCTATGCGTACATAGAAGATATCATTAGAATCGGTCTCGTATTCAAGCCACGCACCGCGGTTGGGGATAATCGTGGATGAAAAGAGCTTTTTACCGGTCTTATCATAGGTCATGGAATAGTATGCGCCGGGTGAACGCACGAGCTGTGAAACGATAACACGCTCTGCACCGTTTATAATAAAGGTACCCGAATCGGTCATGAGCGGAAAATCGCCCATGAATATCTCCTGCTCCTTGACCTCGCCTGTCTCCTTGTTGTGAAGCCTTGCCCGGACACGAAGCGCCGCTGAGTAGGTGACATCCCTCTCCTTGCACTCCTCAACCGTGTACTTGGGCTTATCGTCCAGATGGTAGCCGGTAAAATCCAGTACAAGGTTTCCGGAATAATCGGTTATGGCATAGATATCCCGAAAAACCTCGCCTAAACCCTCGGTGAGAAACCACTTGTAAGAGTTTTTCTGCACCTCAATCAGGTTTGGCATTTCCAGAACCTCGCCAATGCGGGAGAAGCTCATACGTGTGTTTTTTCCCAGCTGCACAGGCGTCACATTCACCATAGACCCACACTCCATTCAATTTTTTGTAAAACCTTATATAGTTTTTAAAAAATCTGCTTTTACATAAATTTACTCTTGAAAATTCCTTAAAGATATGATATAATTAAGTAGATCTTTTATAGGGACATTTTGATACAGTATATTATTATATAACAATGTTTGCCACATGTCAATGTAGCAAACATTAATTTTTTGTAAACTAAATATTGGTATTGCATTTCCATGTATATTATTGTACAATGTAGATAAGTGATTTAAGGAAGTGGTAAAATGATTGTTAAAAACATATTCGAGAACGCAGTTGAAGAGAATCTCGAATACCTCGTTAAGGAGGGCTTACTGGAGGGGTGTACCTGTGAGCAGTGTCTGAGTGACATAAAAGCGATAGCGCTTAATTCCTTAACGCCTAAGTATGTAGTCTTAGACGGAGAATTGCCGGATATTAAAAATGCGCTGACTCCGACTAATAAGACTGCGGACATAACATCAAAAATCCTGCTGGCGTCTAAGCACGTAAACCGCAATCCCAGACATAAGGGGAAAAAGAAGTAATACATAAATAACGCCGTAAGTTATGCTAGTGCATTTCTTGCGGCGTTATTCATTATTAGAGCACCTTGCTTAAAAAATCTTGTGTGCGCTTATTTTTGGGACTGTCGAAAAACTCACCGGGCGGGGCCTCCTCCACTACAAGACCCTCGTCCATAAACAGCACACGGGTTGCCACCTCTCTGGCAAAACCCATTTCGTGTGTGACGACGAGCATGGTCATACCCTCGTGCGCCAGCTCCCGCATTACCTCGAGAACCTCTCCCACCATCTCGGGATCGAGCGCGGAGGTGGGTTCATCAAACAACATAATGTGCGGCTTCATGGTCAAAGCGCGGACTATGGCAATACGCTGCTTCTGTCCTCCCGAAAGCTCCGCCGGATAGGATTTATACCTGTCCTCCAGCCCCACACGCTTTAGAAGCTCCATAGCCGTATCGCAGGCTTCGGATTTTGTCATAAGCTTCAGTTTTACGGGGGCTAGTATCATATTGTCAAGAATCGTGAGGTGCGGGAAGAGGTTGAAGTGCTGGAACACCATGCCCAGGCGCTGTCTTATATGGTTGATGTTAACATGCTTGTCCGTAATGGAAACGCCCTCAATGAGTATCTCTCCTCCAGACGGACGTTCCAGAAGATTTATGCATCGCAGGAATGTGCTCTTGCCCGAACCGGAGGGACCTACTATGCACACCTTTTCGCCCTTGGCTATATGGTTGGTGATACCGCGCAGAACGAGACTGTCACCGAAGCTCTTGGTGAGATTATTAACGTCTATCACTCTTAGAGAGCCTCCTTTCCATAAGGGAAAATAGCCGGGACAGAATGGTCGTCAGCAGATAGTAGATAATCGCAATGATAATAAGCGGAAAGAACGCTTCATAAGTGCGCGAGGTGATGATACTAGACATCTTAGTGAGATCCTCAAGTCCTATATATCCAACGATGGAGGTCTCCTTAATGAGCACTATAAACTCGTTTGCATAAGTCGGGAGGATGTTTTTCACAGCCTGCGGCAGTATTATATATAGCATGGTCTGGGTTTTATTAAGCCCCAAAGAGCGTCCAGCTTCGGTCTGACCGTGGTCAACGGCATTAATACCTGCTCTGATTATCTCCGCTATGTAAGCACCGGAGTTCAGCCCGAATGCAATAATCGAGACGAACATCTTGCTTGTGTTAGGCGAGGAGAATACTACCAGATAGAGAATGAGAAGCTGCACCATTAAAGGCGTACCGCGTATGATGTCGATGTAGATAAAAGATACAGAACGAAGTATTTTATTCTTGGACAGCTTCATGAGTGCTAAGAAGACACCCATGACAGTTCCTAAGAGTATGGCGCATATCGCAACAATCAGTGTAACCTGTACACCCTGCAGATACAGAAGATATCTGTCGGCTTGGATAAACGCTTGATGAAATTTATCGTAAAAAGACGAAAAAATGCTCATAATACCCCCACAGAATTACGGAGTATTTTATTTAGGGTGCGTAAGCTTTTTACGCACCCTAAGTAAAACTATTTACGTACGATTATTACCTGGTTTGAGGAATAATAATCCTCTGAGAAATCGACATTCTTGCGTCTGTCCTCATTGTTTGTCATACCGGCGATAATGAAGTGTATCTTGTCGGTAGAAAGAGCGGCTATGAGGCTGTCAAATGCCATATCCTCTATAACAAGCTTTTTACCGAGCTTTGCAGCTATGCGTTTTGCTATTTCGATATCAAATCCTGCGATATTGTTCTGATCGTCACGAAACTCAAACGGCTCAAACTCTGCGTTTGTTCCCATGATTATGTCACCGTCCGCCGTGTATTCGGGGATGGGCGGCAAAGAAAGCTCCTCGCCAGAAATGTAGATTTCAAACAGTGTATCGTAGCTGCCGTCAGCCTTCATGTCGTTTAACGTCTCATTAATTTTATCTAAAAGCTCTTGGTTGCCCTTTTTGACGGCTATTGCGTACTTCTCTATCTCGTCTGTCGGAGGAAAGGATAGGATAGTTAGGTCGGAATTTTTGTCCACTATCTTCTTGGCGGGCATCTCGTCTAGAATAACTGCGTCAACACGTCCGTTTTTAAGCTCCATACCTGTCTCGGTGGCTTTCTTGAAGCGTGTTATCTGTGCTCCCTCAATCTCGGATGCTATGAGGTCACCGGTGGTGCCCTCCTGGACGGCTATCTTCTTGCCTTGCAGGTCTGCGGCGCTGTTAATAGTCACCTTTGGTGCGGATGCACAGGAGGCAAGTCCTATAACCATCGTGAGAACCATAAAAATCAGTAATGCTCTTTTCATTATTTTACCTCTCTTTTGTGATATAAATATATTATACATAAAGATGTATGTGAATGCAAGATTAATTTTTTATTTTATTATAAGATTAATCGGAAGAGCCGGAAAATCCTCCTTGAACTCCTCTCCGCATTCGGTGATAATATCGTTATCCGCACTGCTTATCCAGTTTACCGTTACAGACTTGCCGCCGGACGAGGCACTGTCTAATAGATCAAGAATGTTTAAAAGAAGCTTTGAGGTGCTGGAATTA
>CAYSTR010000075.1:0-9491 GCA_964433745.1 uncultured Oscillospiraceae bacterium
TGCTGTGCCTGTGTCCGAGGAAAAGGCGAGGGACAAGCGGCACACCGGCTTTCATTTTATGGTGGGCAGCAGTCTATCCCAGCTGTCGGCTAAGGAACTTGCCCATGTGAGTGTGGATAATGCCATGTCCTACTTTGGAGCGGGTTCGGTGGAGTCGGGCACGTACAAGATCGTGTTCAAGAATCTTGCGGCGGCGGCGCTTCTGGATACGTTTGCCGGAATATTCTCGGCGGACAACGCACAAAAGGGTCTGTCCCAGCTGGGCGGCAAGGAGGGGACAACCATCGCGGCGGACTGCGTGACTGTCACGGATGAGCCCATGCGCGAGGGCAGCTTCAATATGCACCCGTTTGATGATGAGGGTGTGGAGACGGTTAAGAAGGATATTATTTCCCGGGGAACATTAAAGACGCTCCTGCATAATCTTAAAACGGCGAATAAGGCGGGTGTTTCGTCCACCGGGAACGCTGCACGTATGTCCTACGCCGCACCCATCACCGTAGCGCCTTCCAACTTCTATATAGCACCCGGTGCGGACAGTCTGGACAGGATGATAGAAAAAATCGGGGACGGTATATTTGTCGAGGAGGTATCGGGGCTTCATGCGGGAGCTAATTCGATAACCGGCGATTTCTCTCTCGAAGCCAAGGGCTTTCTTATCAAGGACGGAAAAAAGGGAGCGCCTATTGAACTCTTCACCGTCGCCGGAAACTTTTATAAGCTGCTTATGGATATAGACGGTGCGGCTAACGACCTCACGTTTGATATGCCCACAGGCGTGTCCCGGTTCGGAGCACCCAGCCTCTCGGTTAAGTCGCTGACTGTGGCATCGTAGTTATAATAATTTTCGGTATTGTAAGTATAGCCCTTAGGGGCTATACTTATTTTATAGACCGACGGCCGCGTCTTAAATATTAATTAAGGGGCTTTTATTATGAACATAAACGAGAGACTGACACAATGGGCGAGGGAACTCATTGAGCGCGAATACAAGGATGATGTGTGCCTGTTGATTGGGCACGACACACTAAAACTGCCGCAGGATGCGGACGGCATAGCTCCCAGCTTTTACATTCCGGCAACCGAACGCGCCTACACGCTATCTAGAACATTCATCATAGACGGTATAGGGTACGACCTCTTCCCCATGTCTTGGGAGCGGGTAGAGGGGCTTGCGGCAATTGACGGCTACAACACCTCCTGTCTTTTGGACTGTACCATCCTCTATCAAAAGAACGATGAGGAGAAAAAGCGCTTTCTCGCATTGCAGGAGAGAGCGGCGGGAAACCTAAAAAACCCTGCCTTTATGTTCGAGCGGGCACTGGATAAGCTTCGCTTTGCCATGAGTATATATGAGACCATGCTATTTAGCGAGAGTGAGGGTGAGGTGCGAAACTGTGCCGGTCACATCTGCGATATCCTCTCGATTTCAGTGGCGTGTATAAACATGACCTACTTTAGGCACGGTCAGACAAACCAGTTTTCCGATCTTGAGAAGATGAAGGCACTGCCGGAGGACTTCTTGAAACGCTACAGGGCGGTAATAAACGCAAGGTCATCAGACGAGTTGAAAAGTATTTGCTTTGACATGATAAAGAGCGTAAGACAGTTTGTGTCGGAGCACAAGCCGGACATTAAACCCACTGTACCAAAGGATTATAAGGGCTTGGCCAATTGGTATCAGGAACTATGCTATACCATGCGCAGAGTGAACCATTTCGTAGACACAGGTAAGGCGGAGCAAGCCTTTCTCTGGGGATGTGGTCTGCACCATGAACTGAGTATAGTTTCTGAGGAGTATACATTGGGTGAGGTGGATTTAATGGGTGCGTGGGACGCGTCCGATATGCAAAGGTTCAGACAGCGGACAGAGCAGCTGGAGCGGTTGGTGGTGTCCGCAATCGAGCAAAACGGTGTGACGATAAAACGCTATGCCGATGTGGAGGAATTTCTCTCGTGTGAGGGGTAGGAGGGTGCTATGAAGTATAGAAATGCCTCCGACATCCTCCCGGACAGTCTGCTGCGGGAGCTTCAAAAGTACGTTTCAGGTGAGGTGGTATATGTCCCATCCGAGAAACGGAGCGGTTGGGGGAATAAGACAGGCGCCAGTACATACTACTCCCGGCGCAACGAGGAGATAAGGGAACGTCACGCGGCTGGGACAGGAATTGACACGCTGGCGGATGAATACAATCTCTCAACCGATACCATTCGCAAGATTGTGTATAAGCAGGTACTGTAGTGCCGGGGGATATAAAGCGGCGGGTATGTCGGGAATGGACATATCCGCCGCTTATTGGAGCTGCTTTTATTCTTACAATGTATATCTTATAGTATGTGAAACCGTACCGAAGCCATACTGCTCATAGAATGATATCTCACCTGCTGCCTCATGTAAAACGAACAGCTCGATATAATCAAGCTTCCGATTTTTGCTCCACGCCAGAGCCGCATCCATCAGCAAAGTCCCTATTCCTTTTCTTCTGTATGGGGAGGATACGATAAGGTCAACAATCTCTCAGTATTTATGCGGAACAATGGAATCATACGGCGGTGTCTTGGCTTCTCTTACATGAATAATACCCATAACAGTACCCTCTTACACCGCAAGCAGAATATCAGAGGTATCATTAAGTATAACATTTCTGGCATAATCGCCGGTATCTTTAGTTGCTTTGTAGTAATTGGGCTGCAGTCCCGCATTATAAAGCCAAAACTCTTCATTTAAAAGACATATTGATTCTAAGTCGCCAGTCGTAGCAGTTCTTATTTCCAATATCTTAATCTCCTTTAAAATAATATTGAATTCACCATTGAGATATAGTATAATCAAATTAATAGGCATGGGGAGGTACAAGAGTATGAAGCTTATTATATCGGACATGGATGGCTTAAATGTGAAAGAGGATAGCAGCTCCAGAATAATATACAATAACGGCAATATTCGCCATTGTATCGGATGCTTTGGCTGCTGGGTAAAAACTCCCGGACAATGCGTAATAAAAGACGGATATGAGAATGTGGGGGAGCTGCTTTCTAGATGTGACGAACTAATTATTATCAGCGAATGTACTTATGGCGGGTTTAGCGTCTTTGTTAAAAATGTGCTGGATAGAGCTATCTCATACGTATCTCCATATTTTACCATGAGAAATAATGAAATGCACCACAAACGCAGATATGAAAATATTATAAACATATCTGTGTATTTTTACGGAGAAAATATCACACAGTCCGAAAAGGAAACAGCCGGGGAATTGGTTTTGGCAAATGCTACGAACTTTGACGCTAAGGTAAAAGGTGTCTTGTTCTTTGCTTCGGCTGATGAGGTAAAGGCGGTGGTTTCATGAATATTGCTTTGATAAATGGAAGTCCTAAGAAAAATGAGAGTGCCAGCAGTTTCTTGCTCTGTGACCTAAAGGGTCTTTTCCCCGCCGAACATTCGGTAAAAGAGCTTTCGTTTAACACTCCTTTTATCTCCGAAAATGATGTAAAGGAATTAAGCGGTTGTCCCGTGTGGGTTTTTGCGTTCCCTTTATATGTGGATGGTATCCCCTCTCACCTTTTATCCTGCCTTAAACAGATAGAAGGGGTGGGCTTTGGCGGTAAAAGCATTCATGTGTATTCGGTGGTAAACTGCGGCTTTTACGAGGGTGTACAAAACCGTATTGCACTAAAAATACTTAATAATTGGTGCATTAAAGCAGGGTTTATCTGGGGAATGGGTATAGGCCTCGGCGGTGGCGGTGCGTTGGCTTCTATGAAAGGCGTACCATTGGGAAGAGGACCTAAAAGTACATTGGGAAAAGTGTTAGGGGAATTAAAAGCTTGTATTTTAACAGAAACATCAAGAGATAATATATTCATTTCCGTATCTATTCCGCGATTTCTATATAAATTAGCCGCAGAGATGGGCTTGCGGCATATGATAAAATCAAACGGAGTGAAGAGGAAGGATCTGGGCAGAAGCATGTAGCTGATATATTAAAACACGCCGGGAGCAGTACATTCCTGTACTGTTCCCGGCGGCGTCATTTCCGGCTGTTACTAGGTGCGGTACTTACCTAAACTTGCCGCCGGTTTTTTTATATCGGCAATCGAACCGCCACTCTCGACCGCTTTTAGCATAGCCACCTGACCGGTCAGCTCCTCTGCGGCGGCGGCACTCTCCTCGCTGGTGGCGGAGTTAGTCTGTACCACGCTTGATATCTGCTCGATGCTGTATGTAATCTGTCCTATAGCGCTCTCCTGCTCCTTGGTCGCCTGATGTATCTTTGTAATGAGGTCGTTTGTCGATATGACACTATTTACAACGCTCTTTAGATCGTGGGCGGTTATCTCTGTAATACGTACACCCTCGCTTATGGCTAAGACCGATCCCTCAATGAGCGATGTGGTGTTCTTTGCCGCATCGGCGGACTTTCCGGCAAGATTTCTCACCTCATCTGCAACCACGGCAAAGCCCTTACCGGCAGAACCTGCGCGGGCAGCCTCGACAGCGGCATTGAGAGCGAGAATGTTTGTCTGGAAGGCTATGTCCTCGATAGCCTTAATAATCTTGCTTATCTCTGATGAACGTGCGTTTATCTCGTTCATGGCGCGCATAAGCTCTTCCATGTGCTCGTTGCTTATACGGATAGAATCGGCAGCCTGAGCTGCAATCGCATTGGCCTCGTCGGAAAATTGGGAGTTCCTTTTTATCTGATCGGACACGCGTGTAATCGCTTCGGACAACGAATCGACGGCGTTCGCCTGTGAGGCTGCGCCCATGGCGACGCTCTGAGCACCGGTAGACACCTGTTCTGCGCTCTGCTCTAACTCCCGGCTTATCTCGTTAATGTTTTTCATGAGCCTTTCAAGGTCTTCCATCGTGTCCATGCGGGTTATGTCTTGTACCACCTCTATGTGACCGACAATCTCGCCCGCCCGGTCACGCAGATAGGCGGTGTCCACCTGAAAGTGCAGACCCATCTGACGGAAAGTTGTTTGCAGCACGTTCTTGTGCAGACAGGTAATTCCGCAGTTTTCGGTTTTGCATATGTTTGCTCCCCAGTTACTGCAATGAAGCCCCAGAAGCTCATCCCTGGACTTTTTAAGCAGCTCCTCCACGGGTTTGTTGACAAATGTCCAGTTCATGTTCTTGTCTGTGACCGATATGGGGAACGGAATGGAGTCGAGAATGCTCTCGTACCAAAAAAGCTTCTCCTTTATGGCTTTGCATGAGCTAAACAGGGCAAACAGCACCGCCGCCAGCCCTAAGGAGCCGCAGGCAATAGCCAGCACCTTTAGCCACAGAAGCTGTTCTGTCGCCGCCCATACTATTCCCATTACAAAAACAAATACTGCGCAGCTAATAAGCATAATCTTTAATTGCTTTATTAATTTGGAATCAGTGTGTTTCATTATTATCCCCCATTTTTAATTTTTATATAATACTTATATAATATATTAAGCATACTAAAATGTCAACTGTTCATTAAACACTTAAAATCGTGACAAAAATTTAACAAATATGCGAAAAACGGCAATATAACAATAAATTTACAAAATAAATGGGTTTAAATGTCTTTACTTTTAATAAGAATAATGGTAAAATATATAAGTCTGGGAAGTATGAGCCGGGCAGCGGAGTAAAATTCGTCACCGGCTGAATAAAAGGAGGATTTCAATGGCAAGAAAGATGAAAACAATGGACGGAAATAATGCGGCGGCTCATGTGTCGTATGCGTTTACCGATGTAGCGGCGATCTACCCGATCACCCCATCGTCCGTCATGGCGGAGGTTACCGATACGGAGGCCGCCAGAGGTAAGAAGAATCTGTTCGGTCAGACCGTCAAGGTGGTCGAGATGCAGTCCGAGGCAGGTGCCGCCGGTACTGTTCACGGTTCACTGGCAGCCGGTGCGCTGACTACGACGTTTACCGCTTCACAGGGTCTTCTTCTGATGATCCCGAACATGTATAAGATAGCGGGTGAGCTGCTCCCCGGCGTTATCCATGTATCCGCACGCGCACTGGCATCACATGCGCTGTCCATCTTCGGTGACCACTCGGACGTTTACGCCTGCCGCCAGACCGGCTTTGCAATGCTCGCTTCGGGCAACGTTCAAGAGGTTATGGACTTAGGTGCAGTCGCTCACCTGACAGCCATCAAGGGACGCGTGCCGTTCCTGCACTTCTTTGACGGCTTCCGCACCTCCCACGAGGTTCAAAAGGTAGAGGCGTGGACAGACGAGGAGCTCGCTTCAATGCTGGACATGGATGCTGTAGAGCGTTTCCGTGCCAACGCATTAAACCCGGAGCACCCAGTACTCCGCGGTACTGCTCAAAACCCCGACATCTTCTTCCAGGCGAGAGAGGCGTGCAACAAGTTCTATGACGCTATCCCCGCTCTGACCGAAGAGTATATGCAAAAGGTCAACAAGATAACAGGACGTGACTATCAGCTCTTCAACTACTACGGCGCACCCGATGCAGACAATGTAATCATTGCCATGGGTTCGGGCTGTGACACAATAGAGGAGACCATCGATTATCTCAACGCCAACGGCAAAAAGGTAGGTCTTGTAAAGGTTCGCCTGTACCGTCCGTTCTCGGTTTCTCATATGCTTTCGGCTATCCCCTCATCAGCAAAGGTTATCACCGTTCTCGACAGAACAAAGGAGCCCGGCTCTCTCGGCGAGCCTCTGTTCCTCGATGTTGTCACTGCTCTTAAAGGCACTAAGTTCGGTAATACACCTGTTCTGTCCGGACGTTACGGTCTTGGCTCTAAGGATGTATCACCGGCACAGATTATTGCTGTCTACAAGAATGCAGAGAATGCTAAGAAAGAGCGCTTTACAATAGGCATTAATGACGACGTGACATACCTGTCACTTCCCATAGACGAAAACCCCGACACCACCCCTGCCGGCACAACAAGCTGCAAGTTCTGGGGCTTAGGTGCGTACGGTACGGTTTGTGCTAACAAGAACAGCGTCAAGATTCTGGGCGACCACACCGACATGAAGGTTCAGGCGTACTTCAGCTACGACTCCAAGAAGTCGGGCGGCGTAACGACCTCACATCTGCGTTTCGGTAAGTCCCCCATCAAGTCCACCTATCTGGTTTCTAAAGCGGACTTTGTGGCATGTCACAATCCGTCCTATGTCGGACGTTATGACATGATTGAGGACTTAAAGCCCGGCGGCAGCTTCCTACTCAACTGCGGCTGGAGTGTGCAGGAGTTAAGTGAGCGTCTGCCCGCTAAGGACAAGCGCTATATCGCTAAGAATAACATCAAGGTTTATACAATAGACGGTGTTTCGGTTGCACGTGAGCTGGGTCTCGGCGGACGTATTAATACGATTCTGCAAGCGGCGTTCTTTGCTATCACGAAGATTATCCCTGTGGATGATGCAGTGAAGTATATGAAAGACGCGGCTACAAAGTCCTACTCCAGCAAGGGTGACAAGATAGTTGCGATGAACCATGCCGCTATCGACCGCGGAACAACAGGCTTTACCGCTGTTACCATACCTTCTGATTGGGCTAATGCCGTAGACAAGGATACGAGCGAAAAGGCTACAGGAGACCGCAAGGATCTCGTCGATTTCGTCAACAATATCCTCATTCCGGTAAACTCCATGAAGGGCGACTCTCTGCCTGTATCCGCATTCGCGGGCGCAGAGGACGGCACATTCCCGCAGGGTTCTGCCGCTTATGAGAAGCGTTGCATAGCTGTGGATGTTCCTTGTTGGAAGCCGGAAAACTGCATCCAGTGTAACTTCTGCTCATATGTATGCCCCCACGCAGTTATCCGCCCTGTGGCTATGACCGAGGCAGAGACAGCCGCTGCTCCGTCCGGCATGAAGACCATGCCCATGACCGGTATGGCTGGCTACAGCTTCGCCATGACCGTATCCGCTATGGACTGCACAGGCTGCGGTTCTTGCGTAAACGTCTGCCCGGGTAAGAAGGGCGAAAAGGCTCTCGTTCTGGAGAAGCTTGACACCCAGCTTCATGAGCAGAACAACTTCGCATACGGCTTCTCACTTCCTGAGAAATCCGAGGTTGCTGATAAGTTCAAGGAAACCACCGTTAAGGGCAGTCAGTTCCTGCAGCCGCTTCTGGAGTTCTCGGGCGCATGTGCGGGCTGCGGTGAGACCCCCTATGCAAAGCTTGCCACACAGCTCTTCGGTGACCGTATGTATATCGCCAACGCAACAGGCTGTTCCTCCATCTGGGGCGGTTCTGCTCCGGCTACTCCCTACACCGTCAACAAGAAAGGACAAGGTCCGTCCTGGGCTAACTCCCTGTTTGAGGACAATGCAGAGTACGGCTTCGGTATGCAGTTAGCCGTGGAGCAGAGAAGAAACAAGCTGGCTGACGTTGTAAAGGTATTCGCCGATTGTGATGCTACTGCTGATGCTCCCGCATGGTTAGGCGAGCTTAAAGCTGCCGCAACGGAGTGGCTCGATTCCCGCTTCACCCCTGCCGCTTCCAAGGCTGCCTCCGCTAAGCTTCTTGCTGCTTGTAAGGTTGCAGATAAAGAGTGCGGTTCATGCGGCTGTGAGTGGGATAACCTCTACAAGCATGTACTAAAGAACGCCGATATGCTCGTCAAGAAATCCGTTTGGATTTTAGGAGGCGACGGTTGGGCTTATGATATCGGCTTTGGCGGTCTTGACCATGTTATCGCTTCCGGTGAGGACGTAAACATCCTCGTATTCGATACAGAGGTGTACTCCAACACCGGCGGTCAGTCCTCTAAGGCTACTCCCACCGGCGCGGTTGCACAGTTTGCCGCATCCGGTAAGGAGATAAAGAAGAAGGATTTGGCGCAGATTGCTATGAGCTACGGTTATGTCTATGTAGCACAGATAGCCATGGGCGCAGACTACAACCAGTGCCTAAAGGCGTTCCATGAGGCAGAGAGCTATCATGGTCCGTCCATCATCATCGCTTACGCTCCGTGTATCAACCACGGTATCAAGGGCGGTATGGGTCTTGCACAGTCCGAGATTAAGCGTGCTGTTGAAGCTGGTTACTGGCATATGTTCCGCTTTGACCCGCGTCTAAAGGAGCAGGGCAAGAATCCGTTCCAGCTCGACTCCAAGGCACCCACAGCATCCTATAAGGACTTTATCACAAGCGAGGTACGCTATACCTCTCTATCCCGCGCATTCCCGGAGCGCGCGGACGAGCTGTTCGGTAAGGCTGACGCTGTTGCCGCCGATAAGTATAACTATCTCACAAAGCTTGCTTCTCTCTACGAATAAGCACTAACCAAATACTCCCCGGCAGTATTCATACTGCCGGGGAGTATTTCTATCTCTTTAAATATAACATGATTATGCCGCATCCTAAAAGACCTGTTGTCATTATTTTACAAATACCCCTTGATTTCCCGAAATTCATATGATATACTACAGATACAGGGGAACATCACACGGTTAGGCGGTTTTACTCCCTTCTTATGAAGGGGGGTGTTTGCATGGAATACATATTAGG
>CAYSTR010000076.1:0-9470 GCA_964433745.1 uncultured Oscillospiraceae bacterium
TTATCTCCCTTGCCTGCAAGGAGGCTATGCGCATGTCTTTTCTGCTTCTAGGCTCGATTAAGGAAGCCGGGCGGGACATGCAGAGGGCGTTTCGCACCTACTGCACACGTATGCTGTTTCTTTTTATCGGCGTAACGCTCAATGCTCTCGTGTGCTCGATTTTGGGGATTGTCTACCGTGCCATGAGCTGAAAATTCTCCAATCTGCTAAATTTCGACCGCCTTATGTGCGGTTGTTTTCGTTCATATCTACAGATTTTGCCTAAACTATAAATTTGTGCTTGATTTTTTTGTATAGTTATGATACAATCTGAACATTAATATTTTTTCATCGTTTCGGAATAGTAGCGCAGGAGGAACTAGTGGGTTTCCCCAATCAGAGAGCCGGCGGGTGGTGTGAGCCGGCAGTGAGCCCCGCGTGAACTCGCCCGAACCATGGCGATGCGACTGCTCCCCGATAGAGGAGTGCCGGTTTTTTCGCGTACGGAGAGAATCGGATTTGAGTTGGGTGCTTTTTAGTGCCAATGAGAGTGGTACCGCGTGAGCTTTAGGCTTTCGTCTCTTAACAGGAGACGAGGGTCTTTTTGTTTGCGTTTTTCCACATCCTGACAGAAATATTAACTTGCAGTTTGATAATTTTTTTGGTATAATGAAGGTGAGGTTACTATGAATGAATTGATGAGAACCACCGTCGGGCATCAGCTCGAGCGCGTGGCAAGGGAATATCCCTGTGACGAAGCTGTTAAATACACAGACCGCGACTACACCCGCACCTGGCGGGAGTTTAACGACGAGGTGGACGTATACGCCCGCGGCTTTTTGGCTATGGGCATTAAAAAGGGCGACCATGTTGCCATATGGGCGACAAATGTGCCCGAATGGCTGTTAACCCTATTCGCCTGCTGTAAAATCGGCGCGGTATTGGTCACTGTCAACACAAGCTACAAGGTGTTTGAGCTGGAGTATCTGCTAAAGCAGTCCGACTCCAAGATGCTCGTGTTGATTGACGGCTTTAAGGAAGCTGACTATGTTGCCACCATCAACGACCTCTGCCCCACCCTCAAGGACAGTGTGCCGGGGCAGTTTAAGAGTGACAAGCTGCCGTATCTCACTACTTTAGTACATGTAGGCGAGAACTGCCCGGCGGGGATGATTAACTGGAAAGACATAAAAAAGAAAGCCGAAACTGTCCCCTACGACACGTTCCGCGCTCTCTCGGACAGTCTTGACCCCGACGAGGTTATCAACATGCAGTACACGTCGGGTACTACAGGGTTTCCCAAGGGTGTCATGCTCACCCACTACAACATAGTCAACAACGGCCTTTGTATAGGCGACTGCATGAAGTTTACCCACGCCGACAAGCTGTGTATCCCTGTTCCTTTCTTCCACTGCTTCGGGCTTGTGCTGGCGGTTATGGCGTGTCTTACACACTCCACCGCAATGGTGCCCATCGACTACTACAGCCCCATTAAGGTGCTGTCGGCTCTCGAAAGCGAGCGCTGTACCGCTGTTCACGGCGTGCCGACCATGTACATAGCCATGCTGGAGCATCCGGAGTTTAAGCGGTTTGACCTTTCCTCACTGCGCACCGGGATTATGGCGGGTTCGCCCTGTCCCCAAAAGGTTATGCAGCAGGTTGTGGACGAGATGAATATGACCGAGATTACCATAGCATACGGTCAAACCGAGGCCTCTCCCGTGTGTACACAAACCACTACAGACGATAGTATAGAGCTTCGCGTATCTACAGTCGGGCGGGTGCTCCCCTTTGTCGAGGCTAAGATAGTTGACCCCGAGACTGGGGCTACAGTTCCTCCCAACACACCTGGTGAGTTCTGCGCAAAGGGCTACAACATCATGCGCGGGTACTACAAGATGGAGGAGGCCACTGCCCAGGCTATTGACGCAGACGGCTGGCTTCACACAGGAGATTTGGCTACCTGTGACGAAAACGGATACTACAGAATCACCGGACGCATCAAGGACATGATAATCCGCGGCGGTGAGAATATATACCCCAAGGAGATAGAGGAGTTTCTCTATACCTGTGAGCTTATTAAGGATGTTCAGGTCATAGGCGTACCGTCCCGCCAGTACGGCGAGGAGGTCATGGCGTGCGTTATCCTTAAAGAGCCGGGTTCTATCGACGAGGAGGGCATTAAGGAGCTGGTACGCTCCCATATGGCAAGGCATAAGACGCCCCGATATGTGGCGTTTATGAACGAGTTCCCCATGACGGCAAGCGGCAAGATCCAAAAGTTTAAGTTAAGAGAA
The DNA here is from genome assembly GCA_964433745.1 of uncultured Oscillospiraceae bacterium. GTDB lineage: Bacteria > Bacillota > Clostridia > Oscillospirales > Ruminococcaceae > CAYSTR01. The sequence goes on from CAYSTR010000076.1 coordinate 2,277, forward strand.
TGGGCCGCCGAATATCTGGGACTTGATACCGAGAATGGTTAATGGTGAACGCTCTTACCTGTTTTAGAGCGTACGTTCACCGGAAAGGCGACTAATGGAGATTTTTGACCGGTGCTTAGAGTGCCTTGAACCCTTGGACGACGAGGGACGCTGTAATAATTGCAAGGCGGGTCAGGCTTCGATGAACCTATACCCGCTCCTGCCGGAACGTACCGTTATAGCGGGACGTTTTGTAGTACTGCGCTCCCGGCGTGTCAACGGAGAGGGTGCAACCTATGCGGGATTTGACCTAAAGAATGAGCAGCCGGTGGAGATACGCGAGTTCTACCCTATTGCTATCGTGAAACGTGCTACCGACCGCGTGACGGTCAACATAATGGCAGGGCAGGACAAGGTTTTCGGTGAATATAAGGACGAATTCGAGATGATATACAAGGCGCTCAAGGAGCGGGCGTCAAACACCTCCGTACAGCGCGTAATGGGGCTTGCGTCCCAGCACGGCACGCTGTACGCCGTGTCCGAGCCGTTTCCGAACGCTGTGACGTTGGAGAGCTTTCTCACCTTGACAGGAGCGGGATTTCTCGGCTGGCGGCAGACCGAGCGGCTGATGGGACGGTTTCTTTCCCAGCTTAACGAGTTGGGGCTGGTTCACGGCGGCATATCCCCCGACACGCTCTATATAAACACAAAGGGAGAGATAAAGCTCACCGATTTTTGTATACCGGCTGTCCGCCGCAAGGGCTCAAAGCTTAGTCCGGAGCTTTATTCCGGCTACTCCGCGCCCGAACAGTACGCCGATAAGGCAGGGGAGAGCGTACCCAGTGCGATTAGTGATGTATATGCCGTGAGTGCGGTGCTCTACCGTATTCTCACTGGGATAAAGCCGCAGGGTGCTGCGGCGCGCTGGCTGGGTGATACTCTATCGTCCCCGCGAATGGTGAGCCCGGAGATACCCGAACACATTTCATCCGTCATAATGAAAGGTCTAGAGCCGGATGCGGCCGTGCGGATTAAGAATATAGCAAACCTCAACGAGGCTATTACCGCAACCGCAGCACAGTCGGGGCTTATGTCGGGCAAGACCGAAATGTTCTCAACGCAGGGGACTGCCCCCAAAAATGAGCCGCCAGCTCCCAAGAAGAAGCCTAAGAAAAAGAGCAAGCACCGCATACCCTATACATTTATCTCGACTGTACTGTCCACCATTATTCTTGTGACTATCGCATGGTATCTCTTTAATGAGATGTTCCCCGGATTTGTCACAGGCAGCACGACATTCCGCACCTCCTCAAACGAGCGGGATGACCCGGACGCACCAACCTCCTCGTCCGCACCGGAGGACTTTGTTATGCCCAAGCTCATTGGACAGTATCTTGAAAATGTCGAGAACAATCCGCAGTATACCAAGTACATTGACATAGAGCTAGACGAGGACTACGACCCCGACCAACCCGCCGGTGTCATATGCAATCAATCACTATCTGCCGGTACACTCGTCACTAACCGCGTCAAGGTAATACTCACCGTATCAAAGGGTGCAAAACGCATAGAGGTGCCCGACGTGAAGAACAGACCGCTTAGTGAAGCCATCTCCATGTTAGAGGGGCGGGAGATAAAATACGAGATAAAGTATCAGCTGACACCCTCTGTCGATATGGGATATGTGTTTAAGACGGACAAATCCCCCGGCAGTATGATTAACACCGAACGCGAGACCCTTATTGTCTATGTAAACGAGCAAGACCCCGATGCCGTTTTACCCAGTGACGATGGGGTGGAGTTCCCCTCCGACTAGACCGAAAGGAACATCAGCTTGAAACAACAAAAAGCAAATTGCGAAATTTTACGTTTGATTGGAGCGTGGTCATATTTATGAAGCTTACATTTTCCACTCTAGGATGCCCGGGCTGGACATTCGATGAGATATTTGCCACCGCCAAGGATCTTAAGCTTACCGGCATAGAGCTGCGCGGCATAGGTGAGGAGCTATTTGTCGTTGTGGCAAAGCCCTTTTCACCGGAGCATCTTCCGGACACCATGGCAAAGCTCAAATCCGCCGGTATGGAGATACCCATTATCTCGACCTCTGCTTGTATCGGTGTTCGTGACGGACTGGAGCAGTCTGTACAAGAAGCCGTCAAGACCATGGAGTTTGCCGCTAAAATCGGGACACCCTATATCCGCGTCATGATAACAAAGGAGATATCCCCCACCTCCCCCGACCTTTCACTTGCACGTACGACCTACAAGGAGCTCAGTGCCGCAGGACAGAAGCTGGGGGTTACACCGCTTATCGAGACCAACGATGTGCTCGCCGATTCGGATGCCATGCTCTCTTTTGTAGACGGTATTGAGGGCGCGGGTGTTCTATGGGACGTTCACCACCCATACCGCTTCTTCGGGGAGACGCCGGAGCACACCTACAATAAGCTGGGCGCTCTAATTAAACATGTACATGTCAAGGATTCCGTCATGGAGGGCGGCAATATAACATATAAGATGATGGGATGCGGCGATGTGCCTGTCAAGGCGGCGGTGTCGCTTCTTGAAAAGGGCGGCTATAATGGCTATGTATCCCTTGAATGGGTCAAGCGGTGGAACAAGCAGCTGGAAGACCCGGGTGTTGTGTTCTATCACTTTGTAAATTATTTTGCTTAAAATTATGAGCCAATAGAACCCCGCATGTCAAGGATATAAAACCGTGACATGCGGGGCTATTAATTATACATTCAGGGATTATTCCGCTCTTATTATCCCAACAGGGGTCTGGTTGCTCTTTTGCCCCAGCGGATTATCCTTTAATATGCGCGTAAGAAGCTCCTTATCCATTCCGCTGTCCGACACGCCTAAGATAACACCGCCCAAATCATTAATATCCACCACCGCCGCGGGTACACCCACCGCCGCCGAAATCTCTCGTGCCACCTCATCCGGCTTGTCGGGAGCCAGCACCACATACTCGTTGTAGGGCGGGATGGTATAGTCACACGGACCGTCTATTGCCCGCGCCTTGTCCCCCGCAATATTGTAAAACCAGCCGCGCTGACCAAAGAGCTTCCCCACCGCCGATATAAGTGCGGCAAACAGTATGCGGAAAACCCCGCACTCTCGCAGCGCCATCTCCATGGTCTCCGGAATGCCAAGCCCTATACCCCACGGTGTTTTGAGTACGAATCTGCACAGAAAGCGCGCTAAGGGTCTCGGTTTAATGTCCTTCATGGGTATCGCCCTGCGCTGTGTACATGCGACCACCTTTTCCGAGACGAACACTATGTCCCCCTCTTTCACAAGCTCACCCGCGTAGCGTTTCACCACCTCTGCGATATTGTCAGCATCGGTGATAAGGTGGGTCTTTATGGCGTAACGCGTGTAGTCTCTGCCGTCCACCGAAATCTTCGCCTGCTTGTCCTCGTTGACCCGCAATAACTCGTCCAAAACACATTCCCCTTTTAGTTTGTTGACCTTATTATAGACCAAATTTATGAACATAGTAAGTAGTAACTGTGACTTGATTATTTTGTTGCTATATGTTATACTGAAAGTACAGAAAGAGTAAAAAGGATGTTTAAGCCTTGATTAAAGCAGTTAACCTTGTAAAGTCATTCGGGGCGCTTACCGTGCTTGACGGAGTGGACTTTAATCTCAATAAGGGTGAAGTCGTGTCCATAATCGGCCCATCCGGCTCGGGAAAGAGCACGCTTTTGCGCTGTTTTATGGCGTTGGAGCGAGTGGAGCGCGGCTCTATCCTCATAGAGGGACAAAAGCTCGTCTCGGACGGTGTGTATGTGCCGGACAAGCAGGTTGGGCATGTTATACGGCGCATGGGGATGGTTTTTCAACATTTTAACCTATTTCCGCATATGTCGGTTCGCCAGAATCTCACCGCCGCGCCCATCACTGTGGCAAAGGTACATAAAGATGAGGCCATGGGTCTCTGTGAGGAGCTGCTCTCAAAGGTGGGGTTGTCGGACAAGCTCGATGCGCGTCCCAGTGAACTGTCGGGCGGGCAGAAGCAGCGTGTCGCCATTGCCCGCGCCCTCATGATGCGCCCCGACGTGATTTTGTTTGACGAACCCACCTCCGCTCTCGATCCGGAGCTTACCGGTGAGGTACTGTCGGTCATGCAGTCGCTGGCTAAAGAGCACATGACCATGATTGTCGTCACCCACGAGATGGCGTTTGCCCGCGAGATATCAGACCGTACGGTGTTTATGGATGGGGGGCGCATAATTGCGGGCGGCACTCCGGACGAAATCTTCTCGGACAGTAAAAATGAACGTATAAAGACATTCCTAGACAAGGTATTATAAAAAGAGGTCAATATGGATTATCCTTATGGTGTAAAGCCCGGAGGGCTGACGACGCTTCGGGAGGTCAAGCTCATTATCCTTTTTCTCCTTAAAGAGGCGGGACGCTTTGTGCCAAAGGAGACGGTGGTGGGTATCCTCACCGACAATGCTCTTGCGAACTATTTCGATATAACCGCCGCGCTCTATGATCTGGAGAAGCTCTCGTACACCTCCAGCGACAAGGGGGCTTACTCTCTTCAATCATCGGGGCTGGAGGTTATCCTTGAGCTCTCGGACGAGCTGCCCTTGTCCGTCCGCACTGCCGTTTCAAATGCGGTAAAGAATACAGTTAATAAAGAGCCATCCTCGGCGGTAAACGCTCACATCGAGCAGCGCGAGGACGGTTATGTCGTACACCTCTCGATACACGATGTGGGTTCGGATCTTCTGGGTATGAGTATATTTATGCCCACCCTCTCCTACGCCGAGACCGTGCGGGAGAATTTTCTCCTATCCCCCGAAAACTGCTATAAGCGGCTTCTAAAGCTGCTTGTGGGTGAGGAATAAGCGGTGTTACCCGCTCATACTTGTTATAGAGAGAAATATTCCTTTATCATCTCGGCTGTCTCCTTCGCTGTGAGGTTTTCCGTGTTTATCCTTAGATAATTCGGAAAGGGTATCTCCCCCTCATAGCTCTCACAGCGGTAGTTTTCATCGTCCTTTAAAAGCCGCCGCTCCGACACTTCTATCTCGCGCTTAGACGGCTTGTGAAAAAGACGGTTTTCTGTCCTGTTGCGCTCTAGTCTGACCGTCTGGGATGCCAGAAGCTCCGCATAATATATGTCGGCGTTATGCTTTGAGAATATCCCTTTCACATGCTCGATATAATCCCAGTCGGACGGCATGTCAAACGCCCACATATAGGTGAATATCATACCATACAGCTGTGAGGCGGCGAACTCCTCGAAAAACACCTCTCTAAGCCGGTTGACTGCCATGCCGTCGCGGTAGCCGAACACCTCGATAACCGGCTCGATTGTCATGTGGTTGTGGAACAGCCGCAGCTTCGTAATCTTCATAAGCTCCTGCTCCACCGTCATCTTTCCCGCCGCCGAGTTGCCTATGAGAATTACCAGCTTCATGTCAGTCCGCCTTTCTAAGTAAATTCCTTGTTGTTCCGCCTACCCACCATAATAATACAAATCAGGGGAACAGCCATTATCGGCAGTTCCCCTTTTATATCCCAAAATCTATAGCCTAGACGCCCTGTTCATCCGAATACACAACCGAATCCGCTTCTCCCGCATATGAATCCTCCTCCGGCTCTAACAGAGCGCGGATCGAGAGACTTATACGCTGCTTCTCCAGATCGGCTTCGGTAATCTTCGCTGTTACCTCGTCGCCTATCTTCAGCTTGTCGGACGGTTTAGCCACATGCTCCGCTGCTATCTGGGAGACGTGAATAAGCCCATCGATACCCGGTATAATCTGTGCAAATGCCCCGAATGCTGTCAAGGACACAATCTTTGCCTTTATTACATCACCTACATGGTATGTAGCCTTAAATATCTCCCATGGATTGTCCGCAAGCTTTCTGTAGCCTAAAGACACCTTTTTCTTCTCTGGGTCAATATCCTTGATATAGACATTCAGCATATCCCCTACCTTTACTACATCAGAGGGGTGCTTTATCCTGTTCCAGCTCAGCTCGGACACATGAATCATACCGTCCACGCCGCCGATATCCACGAACACACCGTAGGATGTGATGGATTTAACCGGACCTGTATACTCCTTGCCCACCTCCGCTGTTGCGAAGAAGGTCTCCTCTGCCGCATGACGCTCCTCACGAGCCGCCTGACGGACAGAGCCGACTGCTCTGCGGCGCTCACGGTTAACCTCAAGAATCTTGAAGCGCACCTTTGTTTTGAGAAGCGGGGTCAGATCCTCCATACGTCCAAGCGATGCCTGGGATGCGGGGATGAACACGCGAAGTCCTGTGCAGTTTACGAGTACGCCGCCCTTGACTATCTCGCCTACTACACCCTCAAATATCTCGCCCGACTCTACCGCCGCTTCCATGCGGTCAAAGCCGACAATCGAGTCTATACGGCGCTTGGAAAGCCCGACTGTACCCTCTACATCGTTGACACGCACGACTAATAGCTCCAGCTCATCGCCCTTTTTCACCAGGGTGTTGATGTCTGCGCCTGTGTCGCCGGTAAAATCGGATATGGGAACGTAGCCCGCGTGCTTTGTGCCAATGTCAACCATTACCTCCGTGGGGGAGATTCCGGTAACAATACCTGTTACACGCTGCCCGTTATATGCGCTTTTAAACGACTCATCAAGAGCCTTCTCAAAGCTGAAATCTTCTGTGTGCTGTTCTGCCTTTTCAGTTTCCACTGTCAGGTTGTCCTTTTCAAACTGTTCACTCATTGCCTCGAGTACCTCCTTAATATTTGAGCCGGGAGTGGATGCTCCGGCCGTCACCCCTATAATGTTCGCGTCTTTTAAAAGACTCGTATCGACGTCCTTAGCCCCTCCCCACAAAAAAGTCTTTGTCTTTTCTCTGCATATATCGGCAAGCTTTAGGGTATTAGAGCTTTCATTATCCCCAATAACCACCATAACGTCACAGTGAGCCGACAGCTCTCTGGCCTCATTCTGCCGTTTATACGTTGCATTACATATTGTATCAAAAAATTTCGCGTTTGTATAGTCTTTTTTAATAATTTCTCTGAATTTTTTTAAAATATCGGGTATAAAGGTCGTTTGTGATACAAAAAGGAGCTTTTCGTCCCTTTCTATCGGCAGATTATGAAGATTTTCGGGACTTTTCGTAACAAACACCCGCCCCGTCCCGTGACCTACCAGTCCCACAACCTCCGGGTGCTCTTCGTCC
>CAYSTR010000077.1:0-9402 GCA_964433745.1 uncultured Oscillospiraceae bacterium
AGGGGCATATAACCAACATAGCCGTGGACGAGCCATATAGGCACTTAGGGGTAGCCACTGCGCTAGTCGGTGCATTGCGCTCCTACGGTGAGGAAAACGGACTTCGTTTTTTGACGCTGGAGGTGCGGGAGAAAAATCTTTCGGCTAGAGCCTTTTACGAAAAACACGGTTTTACTACAGTCGGCAGGCGGTGCGGGTACTATGTTGAGCCTGTGGAGGATGCGATACTCATGACTTTGTTTTTAGGAGAATCGAATGAAGATACTGGCAATCGAAAGCTCATGTGACGAAACAGGTGTGTCCGTCGTTAAGGACGGAAGGGAGATAATAAGTAATCTTGTGATTTCCCAGGTGGCTAAACACGCAGAGTACGGCGGTGTCGTGCCCGAACTGGCTTCACGCTGTCATATGGAATGTATATGTACTCTCACCGAACAAGCACTTACCAAAGCGGGTGAATCCTTTGCGGATAAGCTTTCCGGTATTGATGCTATAGCCGTGACCAATACTCCCGGTCTGGTGGGTTCTCTGTTAGTGGGGGTGAACTATGTCAAGGGGATTGCGCTTGCTACGAATAAGCCGATTGTCCCTGTCAACCACATTAACGGACATATAGCCGCGCTCTATCTCACGCACAGAGAGCTTACTCCGCCGTTCATCTGTCTTGTGGCAAGCGGAGGACACAGCCATATATACGAGGTAGAGAGCTACACCCGCCTTAGACTTTTGGGGCGTACACTGGATGATGCGGCGGGGGAGGCATACGACAAGGTGGCGCGTACCCTGGGTTACCCATACCCTGGCGGTATACACATTGATAATGCCGCGAAATCGGGGAATGAATCACACTACAAGCTCCCTGTACCGCGTATTCCGGGGTATGATTTTAGCTTTTCGGGAATAAAGACAGCGGTAATAAATCTCAAACATAATGCCGTACAACGCGAAGAGACGCTGGTCGCAGAGGATGTTGCTGCGGTGTTTCAGCGCACCGTGACAGGAATTCTAGCAGACAAGCTCATTTTAGCGGCGCGGGAGACAGGACATAAGACCATAGCTGTATCGGGAGGGGTGTCCGCTAACTCCGGTCTGCGTAAGCTCTTATCAGAAAGGGCTAAAAATGAGGGTATGTCCTTGTATCTGCCCGAGCTCTCATTGTGCGGTGACAATGCGGCAATGATAGCGGCGCAGGGATACTATGAATATATAAACGGTAATACGGTAGGTATGGAGTTGAACGCTCTGGCATAGGGAAATTGTGGCAATTATTTCTTGACATTTGTTCCGTTATTGTGTATAATGAATGAACAACATAATAGGAGGGAAGATATGTCTTACACAATCATCGCACCCGAACAAGCACTGGCTCTGGGGATGGATCCTGTCCGTTTAGGTAAGCTGGACGGCAAGCTGGGTTCATTTATAGGTGAACACCGCCAGTGCATCGCAATAAAAATATTGCGCAAGGGAATCCCCATTTTTCAGGGAACATACGGCAAAGCAGGAGCAGAACCCGACAGCCCGGAGGTGCGTCTCGACACCATCTTCCCGGTTGCGAGCATAACCAAGCCCACGATAGCAACAATGCTCATGAAGCTTCAAGAGGATGGTGACATAACACTCTGTGCTCCGGTGAGCAGATATCTGCCAACGTTCACAGGGGAGGACAAGGCAGGGATTACAATAGCCCACCTGTTAACCCACACAAGCGGCATGTCAGACGAGGAGATGTCCGCCGGTGTCAAGACATTCCTCACAGAGGAGCTAAAGCTTACACTGCCTCCGGAGGACGACAGTCACGATGACGAATGGGACGAGCTGTTTGTAAAAGCGCGTGAAATGATGGGTCTTGACCCCATTGAGGACAAGGGTAAGGCAGCACACGAGACGTGGGAGTACATAAGACAAACAAAGTATAAGGTGCCGCGTAAACCTATGCAGCTCATGAGCTACTGCAACACGGGATACGGTCTCTGTAAGGATATAGTCGAAAAGGTCAGTGGCATGTCGGTGGACGAATACTCACGCACACAAGTGTTTGAGCCGCTTGGAATGATGGATACACGCTTTAAGTTGCCGCAGGATAAGTGGAACAGGGTAGTCAAGCGCAGTGATAAATGCGAGGGCTTCCCATGGCAAAACACAGAGCAGTGTCTGTTGAGCGACCATGGAGCGGGCGGACTGAAGACCACGGCAGACGACATCATTAAGTTCTGCGAAATGATAAGAAATAAGGGTACATATAATGGTGCGAGGGTTCTTTCGAGATTGTCTGTCGAGACCATGTGGCGGGATTATAACAAGGTTCTGTCCGATAAAAATCCATATGATGCGTGGGCTTTAGGCTTTAACTTCAGCGCGGGCAAGCTGGACGATCTGGGAATGCTAAGATCCTTTACATGCCTAGACCACGGCGGTTACGGCGGAACTAAGATTGTCATAGACGGAGAGAATGAGCTGTCCGTAGCAATATTTACCGTCTATGTAAACAATTCCCAGGAAAATGTTTACGGACAGGTCATGAATATATTATTGGCATCGATTATTTAGGGGTGTGACCGTTGCGCCTTTTTAACAGAATAAAGCACTTTCTTGCGGTGGCGTATTCCGTCGCAAGCGTAACATTTAAGGAGTGGGCAGCATACCGCACCCACTCCATGGTTACTATTTTAGTAGGACCGCTCTACTATACAGTGCAGCTCTTTATCTGGCAGGCAGTATACCAGAACCGGCAGGATTTAGGCGGCATGAGCCTGTCCGAGATGCTGGGGTATTATGGGGCGGTGGCACTTATTGGTTATCTCACCATGGATTTTGCCGACTGGAATCTCATGATGCTCATCCGTACAGGCAAATATTTGAATTTTGCCATAAAACCTCTAAACCACCGCTTTTTTGCACTCTCACAGAAGATGGGACACCGTGTACTGGGATTTATCTATGAATTTATCCCTGTACTTTTAATTCTTACGCTCATTTTCCGTATAAATCTCATGCCAAAAAATCTACCGCTGACAATACTGTCGGTGTTTTTCAGTTTTCTAATAGGATTTTACATCAACTATTCTTTGGGGCTTCTAGGTTTTTGGTTCACACAGACAAACGGAGTAAAGGGTATATATTCGCTCCTCACAGGCGCTTTCTCGGGTGCATTAGTACCTCTTAGTCTATACCCAGAGTTTTTGCAGAGAATACTTATCTTTCTTCCCTTTCAATATGTAAGCTATGTACCCGCCATGGTCTGGACCGGGCGGTATACAATAGCCGGTGAGGAGATATCGCTCTATACGGTGGTCTTTTTTCAGGGGATGTATGTCCTGGCGGCGTATGCCCTGTCCGAGGTGCTGTCCAGATTAGGACACAAGCGCTTTACCGGGGTTGGAGCATAGTATTAGTTGACTATAAGTGAGGTTTTAATTGAGACGGTTTTTTTCTATGTATAAGGTGGCGGTGAGGTCGGCTTTTTCCACGGTCAGCGCCTACCGCGCCAACTTTATGTTCTCCTTTTTTATGGTGCTTTTAGGAAATCTGGGAGTACCCTTAGTGACCGTACTCATATACGGAGCGGGTGCGTCCCTGCCCGGTTATACCATGTACGAAGCACTTCTGTTCCAGTCCGCTTTTATGCTTGTGACTGGCATATGCTCGCCGCTTTTCTACAGCATGGTGTGGACTACCATGAGCCATGTCAAGGAGGGCAGCTTTGATTTGCTCTTGCTAAAACCCTGTCCTGTCGCCGTGACCACCGCTGCATATTCATTTGAGCTGGAGGGACTGGGTGCATTAGTCGGCGGACTTCTAATATTCATCCTGTCTGCCGTACAGGTACAGTCTGCCGGGATATGGCAGTGGGTGTCCTTCTTTTATTTTATTTTATGCGCTTTAATGTTTGTGTTCGGCATGGTGCTTATTATGTCTGCGACTACGTTTAAATGGGTGGGTAACAGCCGAATATTTGAGATGTTTACATCTGTGACAGGATTCGGACGCTATCCGCTTAGCATCTTCCCGCGCTCGCTTTCTATAGTCCTGACGTCTATATTTCCTGTAGCTATCATGGGCTGTTTGCCTGCTTATGCGCTTTTAGGGGAGATTACGGCTGCTTATTATCTTGTGATTATTCCCTGTGCGCTTTTTATGCTTCTGGGGATTTATGTGTTTCGTGCGATGGTGTCAGCGTATCAGAGTGCAGGTGGATAGGATTTGACTTTTTTAGGAAAATGGTGTATTATTATTATGAATGGTTTTAAGATAAGAAAAGCTTTATTTACAGAAGCTGATTTAATTACTGAAATGCGTGTGGCACTATTAAATGAAGCTTCTGGTCCCTTGACAGAAACAGAAAAGCATCAATTATATGAGGACAATTATTCTTATATTTCAAATGGGCTTTCTGTAGGATCATTAATATCAATATTAGCATTAAATAATAATGAACCTATTGGAACATGCTCTGTTACACTTTATTCGGTCATGCCGGGAAGAAAACTGCCTAAAGGTAAACTTGCATATCTACAGAATATGTATGTTAAACCAGATTTCCGAAATATGGGGATTGCTAAACAACTCCTTTCTTTTACAGTGGCACAAGCCGTTAACTGCGGACACAATAGGATTTCTTTACATGCTACCGAAGCAGGGTATAATCTTTTCTCGCGATTTGGTTTTATTAATGAAAATGTGTCGCTTACTCATATGATATATGAACCCCAGCAAACTAAATAAAAAGCAGTAAGTTTGAAAGAGCAAAAAGCAATAAATAGCGAAGCGTCTGGGAAATGAGACCACGCTGTTTCATTAATTGTTTTGTGTTCGATTGGAGCGTGGTCATAATAATGGACAACCTAAAGCTTGTGCTAAAGGGCATAATAAAGGAAAACCCGGTACTCGTCATGCTTCTTGGGATGTGCCCGACGCTGGCGGTCACGACCATGGCCCAGAATGCTCTGGGTATGGGCGGCGCAACGACATTTGTACTCATTGGCTCGAGCATTGCTGTTTCACTTTTACAAAGGATTATACCCAAACAGGTGCGTTTACCGGCTTATATAGTCATAATTGCCGGTTTTGTCACTCTTGTGAGCTTTATTCTCCAGGCGTATCTGCCGGGGATATATGGGGCTTTGGGAGTGTTTTTATCGCTTATCACTGTAAACTGTATCATCCTAGGACGAGCAGAAGCATACGCTTCTAAAAACAGCGTTTTTCATGCGTTTCTGGACGCTTTGGGTATGGGTATCGGCTTTACCGCCGCACTTCTCATTATAGGAGCGGTGCGTGAGATATTGGGTTTTGGCAGTATATTCGGCATAGACATCACTTTGGGAGTGTTTGAGCCGATTGGGCTTTTCGCCGCACCGGCAGGCGGGTTTATGGTGTTCGGGCTATTAATTGGAATTGTAAATGTCTTTACGAACTATAAGCTCTCTCACCGAAAGTCCGGATGTATGCGTTGTCCGAACCGTGACACCTGTAATCACCGAATAGATGGATAGGTTGGGGATGTACATATGACAGAGATTTTTCTTATACTACTGGGAGCGATTCTTGTCGATAACTTTGTGCTAACAAGGTTTATGGGTGTGTGTCCGTTTATAGGCGTGTCGCGGAAGGTCAGCTCGGCGTTCGGTATGAGCATGGCTGTGTTGTTTGTTATGGTGCTTGCCACTGCGGTTACATTTCCTATCTACACATATATTCTGGTGCCGTTTGAACTGGAATATCTGAAAACGCTGTGCTTTATTTTGGTAATCGCTCTGTTTGTTCAGCTCACCGAGATTGCAGTAAAGCGGTTTATCCCGCCTTTATTTAAGGCGCTAGGAATATATCTGCCGCTTATAACAACAAACTGTGCGGTACTGGGGCTTACGCTCTTAAATCTCGATAAGGAATACACATTTGCTCAGTCACTTGTTCATGCGCTGGGTGCAGGAATCGGCTTTATGGTTGCGATGCTCATATTCTCCGGTATACGTGAGAAGCTTGAATACAGCGATATTCCCAAGATGTGGCAAGGAGTACCCGCCGCAATGCTGGCGGCAGGAATCGTTTCGGCTTCATTTGCGGGCTTTGCCGGACTGGCAGGATAATAGGTAAATAGTTATTTTGGGGGCGCACGGATGGACTATTTTATTCCAATTGCATTGTTTGCAGGGTTAGGACTGGCAGCGGGTATACTGCTGACAGTGTTTTCCAAGCTTTTTGGTATTGGACAGAATCAGGCACTTATGGATGTTAAAGATGCACTGCCGTCTATAAACTGCGGTGCGTGCGGGTTTTCCGGCTGTGACGGTTATGCTGAGGCTGTCTGTAAGGGCGAGAAGTTGAACCTGTGCATACCGGGCGGGGACGAAACGGCACGTAAGCTGAGCACGATAACCGGACGTGAGTTTGAGGCGGTTATTCCGCTGACGGCTGTGGTTCGCTGCAACGGCTGCCGGAGTGTTACCGGAGATAAGTATGACTATCAAGGGGAGATGTCCTGTGCGGCGTGTGCTATGTACTTCGGCGGACGCGGACGCTGTCACATTGGATGTATCGGTCTTGGTGATTGTGTGAAGAAATGTATTTACGGTGCTATACATATAGTCCATGGAATTGCTGTTGTGGACAGAAAGCTGTGTGCGGGCTGTAAGATGTGTATCTCCTCCTGTCCTCAGGGACTTTTCGATGTACACGATGCCTGTAAGACCATAGAAGTCACCTGTTCGAGCACCGACACCCCCAAGCAGACCAGACTAAGCTGTGCTCACGGTTGTATCGCCTGCCGCCGCTGTGAAAAGACCTGCAAGGTCGGTGCGATAAAGATAAAGGATAATCACGCTTCAATCGACCATCAGATTTGTACAAACTGCGGTGATTGTTTGAATGTCTGCCCTGTTCAATGTATAAGTAATCATGTGTAGAAATAAAACCGCCCGGATACTACTACGCAGGTAGTATCCGAGCGAATTTTTATTAGTGATAAGAAAATCCTTAATTAGTCCAGCCGCCCAGATTAAGGGTTTTACCGTTATGCTGAATAGATATCTCATATGCTCCCGCCGGTGCATTTGTATAGGCGTTGTCGTACCGGGGGTAGTCCTTAATTGTAATCTCCTTGCCGTCTACGGTAAACGGTTTTGTAAATCCTGTGTGAATAACACCGGCAGTGGGTGAGTCATACGTCATATCAAAGACGTTACCTTTACATTCCGCTTTCTCAATTGCCTCAATAAACTGCTCAAAGCTCCCCGATTCACTCTTGCTGCCAAGCTCTAAGACCCAGACATTGGAGCGTCCCTCTGCTTGATATTCATACGGCTTAATCTTACTATCGGGAGCAATACCCATATATGGGAAGAACGCCGGATCGGGATCAATCCATGAAGTCGCACCCGAAATAGCACGTATCGCCGCATATGCCTCTAATCTGCGCACAAATACCCATCCGCCGCGTTCTACAGTCTCATCCATAAACTCCTGAGGGATGTAGGCGTGGGTGTTATAGGTAAATGTGGGCACCATGTGTATGGGGGTGTTGTACATGCATATGAGCACATTGCGCCATGCAACCGCTTTTGGAAGTATACGGTTTCCGGCAAAACGGTTGGGACGCTCTATGTACTCATTAGTACCGGGATGGTTTGTGAAGATAAGCGCCTTGCCGTCTAGGGTAGCCTGCCAGATGTGCTGCTGAAAACCGAAACGTCCCGGTTTGAACGACTGCGCACAGGACAGCATATAGTCCCGGGTCTTGTAGGTGTAGATGTCGGCTTGCGGCATGGAGGTATAGTCGGCATCGTCGTACATCGGCACAACAGCCGCATCGCACAGCTCAAACTGCTCTTTAATTGCCGATGCCCTGTTCATGAGATAGTAGTTGTCCACCGCCTTGACCTTTAGGGTATTGTCCACCACGTTCCGGTGTGCAAACGCCTCCATACCCCAATAGAGGAATACATTTTTAGGTTCGGCAGGATCTGCTCCCATTCCCTTGCCGTCCTCGGGATTAATACTTACACGCTGTTTTGACTCCTGGGTCTCTTCGCTGTTAGCTATATCTGTAAGGATGGGCGGAAGAGAAAGCTTCTCTGCCGCCATAAGTACGGTTGCGGATGAGAAGTTTACTGGGGTACTGCCGTTATTCATGAACAGTGCCCGCATGGGTGTGGTGTTATCGGGGATATTGCAGATGTGCGAGCAATACGCCCGACCGTGGGAGCACCCCATTGTACCCTTGAAGCTGTTTAGCGCCATATCGTAGAAGGTGAGGATTATGACCTCGTATACGCGCTTTTTAAGCTCTTTTTCCTGTGTGAATGTGTAGAGATTCATGAGTGCCAGCAGATCCTCATGATAATAGCAGTTTGAAAGCCACTCGGAATATCCGAAGCGCAGACGCCATTCCAGCCAGTTTAGAATCAGCTCACGTGCGTGCTGCTTATGCCATTCGCCGGTTTTACCGTTGTTTGTAAATATCTCGTCCCCGAAAAGCTCCCCGGCAACATATTCGTTGGAGTGGAACAGAATCTGATGATTCTCGGTGAAATAGCAGGGGTTCTTTTCAAACCCGCCCTCGTCAATCCAGTACTTGCAGCTAAGAATCATGGTTTTACATTCTTCTTTAAGCTTTTGGGGGAGCTTGTCCGAAAGACGTCCCCAGATATAGAGGAAGCCGGGCAGAACAAAGTCAAAGCAGTCGGCGCGGGTGTATATATACTCGATAGATTTTCTGAAATTCTCCTCATTTAAGGCCCCCGCATCAACCGATAAACGTGCTATTTCACGGTAGATAGATATAAACCCCAGATCATTGGTCTCTGCTGCCATGTCTATTAGGTATGCGGACAGAGCGTCCGCACCATGCTTTTCAACATACGGATGCATAGAAAAAACTCCTTTCAATTTACCCTTACTATATTTTAGTCCACCCGGTAAGCGCCTTGTCAATATCCGAAAGCAGGCTGTCGATATTCTCAAGCCCTATGGACATGCGGATAAGACCGTATGGAATACCACTTAGCTCTGTTAGCTCCGGAGAGATACCCATACCAGGAGCATTAACAAGGCTCTCAAAACCGCCCCAGCTAGGACCCTCCTCAAAGATGTCGAGACTTTTTATAAAGCGCAGTATATGTTCGGGCTCTTTATCCACAGTAGTAAAGCCTATAACCCCAGTAAACCCGCTCATTTGAGACAGCGCCGTCTCGTCCCTGTCAGGGTAATAGACATGCTCTACAAAGCTATGCTGCCGCAGATATTTTACTACTTCCGCCGCATTTTGACTGTGCCGCTCGACCCGCAAGGGGAGAGTACGCAGTCCGCGTGTGAGAAGCCATGCCGTGTGCGGATCCATACATGCCCCATAGTTTGCACGTTCACTGTGCCGTATGGATAGGCAGAACCTTTCGTCCGATATTA
>CAYSTR010000078.1:0-9360 GCA_964433745.1 uncultured Oscillospiraceae bacterium
ATAATAAATAAATATAACCATATCTGTTTAATAAAGCATCCGGCGATTAAATAAGTACAGCCAATAATTACATCTATCGTGTACATATATTTAATATAATTTTCTTCATCCACCACCTTTTTTCTTCCTCCCAGATGAAGCCACATCCATTTCTTGTTTTTCAGCATAACACCGATTATGAT
Organism: uncultured Oscillospiraceae bacterium; assembly: GCA_964433745.1. Lineage (GTDB taxonomy): Bacteria > Bacillota > Clostridia > Oscillospirales > Ruminococcaceae > CAYSTR01. The sequence continues at coordinate 183 of CAYSTR010000078.1, forward strand.
GAGAAATATTCCTAGAATAACAAATATAATATCCATGATTATAATCACTCTCCAATCACCCTAAATAATTAATGAGACACCTTACCCCTCCAGTGATTATTATACTAAGATAAATTATATCATAAGATAACACCATATTCAAACTGTTTAAAAAATTCCCGCTGCGCAGCAGCGCAGAAAAAGGAGATACCACATTGCGTTCGGACAACACACAAAAACGCCGCTCTCTCCGATACGGCATTATCCTCATCATACTGGCCGCGCTCATCCTCCCGGTGGGTGCGGCGGTGGGGAGTGCGGGTATCGGCATAGACGATATATTCTCGATTGTGCTCTCAAAGCTCACCTCCATTAAGCTGCCAGAACATATCTCCGTAGGGGATGTGCAGATAATCTGGGGGCTTCGCATGCCGCGTGTGCTGCTGGCGTTTACCGTCGGAGCGGTGCTGTCCGCGTCGGGTGCGGTCATGCAGTCGGTGCTTCGCAACCCGCTCTCTTCGGCGTTTACGCTGGGGGTGTCCTCTGGTGCGTCACTGGGAGCGGCGGTCGTCATTATCACAGGCTTTGCAATCCCTCTGCTTGGGGAGTTTACACTGCCGCTTACAGGCTTTGTGTGCGGAATGGTGACAATATTTATTCTGCTTATCTTCTGCCGAGGGGTGGACAGCACCCTGTCGGGCAATACGATAATTCTGGCTGGTATGGTTATGTCCCTGTTTTTCAGTTCCATTATAACGGTGATTACCGCCATGTCCCGCACGGATATGAACCGCATTGTTATGTGGCAGATGGGCTCGTTTGCTATGCGCGGATTTAAATATATTGCTCTGGGCGCTCCGTTTTTTATTATCGGGCTGGTGCTCGTTTTTATGAATACAAAGGAGCTTGATATTCTCACATTCGGTGACGAGCAGGCGCTGTCTATGGGGGTAAATGTACCGCGTGTCAAGACAAGGCTCTTAATAGCGGGAGCGATGCTGGCGGGGAGTGCCGTTTCGCTGACCGGGACAATCGGGTTTATCGACCTTGTGTCCCCGCACATAGTAAGACGGCTGTTCGGCTCGAACCATAAGGTAGTTATCCCCATGTCCATGTTATTCGGCGGGACGCTAATGGTGCTGACCGACCTTATTGCGCGGACGATAATATCCCCCGCCGAGATGCCTGTGGGGGCGATTACTTCGATAATCGGTGCGCCATTTTTTGCTTTTATATACTTTAAGAAGAGAAAATAAAACGAAAGGAGCGTGGTCAACAATGCTTTGTGTGGCGAATGTATCTGCCGGATACGGCTTCGGGGACGTGGTAAAGGATGTGAGCTTCTCGCTTAACCGCGGGCAGTCTCTTTGCATAATCGGGGCTAACGGCTGCGGAAAGACGACGCTTCTAAAGTGTGCGGCGGGGCTTATGCCCTTTCGCGGGGAGATAACCATAGACGAAAGACCCGTTTCCCGCTACAACCGGCGGGAGCTGGCGTGTAAAATCGCCATGCTCTCACAGCTTACCGGTATATACTTTCCGTTCTCGGTGTACGATACCGTCCTCATGGGGCGATATGCACGAAGCAAGGGTATGTTTTCTCAAGATGCAAAGGATAAGGATGCGGCGGAGAGGTGCATCCGAGACCTAGAGCTGTGGGATATCCGCGACAAGCTCATAACCGAGCTGTCGGGCGGGCAGCTACAGCGGGTATATCTGGCGCGGGTACTGGCACAAGACCCGGAGCTAATCATTCTGGACGAGCCAACAAACCATCTCGACCTAAAGCATCAGCTGGAGCTTCTAAATGCGTTGTCGGCGTGGGTAAACGAGAAGAAGCGTTCGGTCATAGGCGTACTGCATGATCTGAACCTCGTGCGCATGTTTACCGACAATGTACTGCTTTTAAAGGACGGTCGCATAATAGCCGCCGGAAGAGCAGACGAGGTGCTGACCCCGGACATCCTCATGCAGGGTTATGGTGTGGATGTGTGCGGGTTTATGCGTGAAGCGTTGGGAAAATGGGGAGTAGATGAAGCGTAGTTGACGGGCGTACAAAGGTGCGTCCGATTTTTTTATAAAGAAACCGAACCATATGGATAGTTTTAACGACTAACCGTATGTAAAGCGAGGTGGTGCGGATGGGTTCAGATGATGGGGAGCAGCTGCTCATCAAAAGAGCGGCTGCGGGCGGCGGACAGGATTTTGAGCGGCTCATGACCCCATATATCGAGGTGCTTTTCCGTTATATCCGCACACATATCTATGCCGATGAAGATGCTAAGGACGTTTTACAGGAAGCTATGCTTTCCATCTGGCAGGGGTTACATAGTTATAGCGGAGGAAGCTCGTTTCTCACATGGTGTATTGCTGTGGCACGAAGAAAGACGGCCGATTTCTACCGCCGCCGATACAAGCATGGATCCGCATATTTTGAAGAGACTGATATTCCTCTCGATTGCGGCTTTGCCCGTTTATCAGACGAATCGATTGATGTTAGCACAGCACTTGATACCTTAAAAAGCGCGGAGAAGGAACTGGTATTTTTAATATTCTCTGCGGGGCTTACCTATACCGAGACGGCTCATATTATGAACATACCGGTAGGAACTGTCAAGAGCCGCATGTCTGGGATTAGGTCAAAGCTAAAACAAAAGCTGGGGGGAGGCAAAGAGGTTGGAATGTGAAGAGATTATAGAAAAGCTGCCCGCTTATCTGGCAAGAAGATTAAATGCGCATGAGAATGGGCAGATAGCAATGCATCTAGCGAGTTGTGCAGGCTGCCGTGAGGAATTGACATTCTATTTTGAAATAAAATCCCTAATTGAACGACAGTTGGATGTTAATGAGACAGTTCTGACATCTGCCTTCAATAAAATCCCTTCTTCGAGACGGAAAAGCTTCTCCTTGTTTTTGCAAAATGAGATTTATTATTCATTAAAAATTGTCCGGCAATCTATTTCTCTGGCTGCTTCTTTAATCTAGAAAGCTTTATATAATATGGAGGATATTATGAACGAATCCCCTATTCCTGTTAAGGAAATAAGTGAACTGTTGGACAGCGTTTCGGACAAAATACCAAGGCTCATTAAAGGGCTTATCGGCACACTGTATAATGCGGATGCAGGGCGTGACATGGGGCAGGCGGTGGGTAATTTTTACAAGGAGCTGGTATCATCTGGTATACCTCCCGAGACGGCACTTGTGATGGCAAAGGACTATATGCTCTCGTTAAAGGACATATCATCAATGATGAACAAACCGGGGGAATAGCCAATGCTGACGGCTCTGCGTATTGTATGGCTAATTATCAAACTGGGAGTGCTAATTCTTCTCTCTCCATTTATACTTATGTATGTTTACATTAGGTATCTGGTTTTTAGTTATGCCATGAGGATTCAGCTGGAGGTTGCCTGCATGTCTAGAACCCACGCGCGACTGCTTACCCGCGAAATGAATATGTTGAAGCTTATAAGCTTTAAACTGTAACGAAAAATATGGGCGTGCGACAGTGCGCCCGATTTTTCACTTTCCGTGAAACTTTTACCGCTCATCGCGGCACAATATCAGTAAAGGGGTGAATAAATGATCGATCAAATAAACGCCTTCTTTAATGAATTGTACGATGAGACCTACAATGCGACGGTGCTTTATGTGACCTTGCACTGCGCCGACCCCATGCAGCTTCCCGATATTGTGCAGGAGATATATGCCGAGGTTTATACCTCCATACGAAAAAAGGGGACAGAGCATATAAGAAAACCGGCGGCTTTTGTGCGACATGTTGCCAAAACAAAGCTCATGCGCTACTACTCGTTTAAGGAGCGGATTAAGCTTCTTGTACCGCTTATACTAGAGGATGAGGATGGCGGCGAGCACGAGCATGAGGGAATAGAGCCGGACAATATGCGGGTAGAGGACAGGGTAGAATCAAGGCTTACTATGGAGCGCATCATGCGCCACATAGAGACAAAGCCAACCGATGTTCAAAGAATATTCACCCTTTACTACTATCTGGAGCTGCCTATCGGGCGTATATCGGCGGAGCTTAACATGAACGAGTCCACCGTCAAGAGTAAGCTTTATCGTACGGTACATGAAATAAGAAAGCTATACGGGGAGGATGAGCGGAGCTATGACGGAAAAGGAATTATTTAAGCGCACTCTGGAGGAGCATTTCCTAGACAAGCAGGAGATTCGGCTGTCCGCAATGAGAACCGTGCCACTCCCCCAAACGGGAGGAAGGTACTCTATGAAAAAGCGTATAACAGCCATAGCGGCAGCGGCGGTAGTACTTTGTACGGCGACATTTACAGTATTTGCGGTGACCAGGCTCATGAGCGCCAACGAAGCGGCAAAGGCGCTGGATAAACCCGCACTGGCATCCGCATTTACAAAAGACGGAGCAGTCAGCGTGGACGATAGTGTTACAAGCGGCGGATATACCGTCACATTCCTAGGACTGACATCCGGCAGCGAGTTAGACGAGAGCATATCCGATGTAGAGGCAGATAAAACCTACGCCGTAGTGGCAATCGAGCGCGAGGATAATAAAGCCATGACAGGAACAGAGCAGTTCTTCGTGTCGCCGCTCATAGGCGGACTGAATCCCGCTCTCTATAACATCGTCACGATGAACGGCGGGTACACAGAAAAGGTCATGGACGGTGTACTCTACAGAATTATCGATTGTGACAGTGTAGAGATATTTGCCGACAGAGGGTTATATCTAGCGGTTGCGGATGGTACGTTTTATAACAATAACACGCTCAACGTAAATGAGAGCACAGGCGAGCTGAGTGTGAACAAGGCATACAGCGGACTGTCTGCACTGTTCAAGCTCCCCATAGATGCCGCAAAGGCAGACAAAACCCTGGCTCGTGTCTACCTTGACAATATGTTTAAGGAAGAGGACAAGGGCGAAGTACCTGCTGTTTCGGGCGAGATGGCTTCTTATGATGAAATGACAGCACAGAATGTTATAGAAACAGGCACTGTCATTGAGGATTCGGTTAAGACGGTAAAGGTGGACAGTAAGGGCTTCTATAACTACAGCTACCAGACCGCAGACGGTGCGGGAGCAAGCTTCGGCATAGCTTCTTCCGTGTTCGAGTCTAATAAGGCAGGCGAACCATTTGTATACGGATACTCGGTGGATGGAAACGGTACCGAGAACCGCGCAATCTTCCAGATATTCACCCTAAATGATGACAATTCGCTGACAATAGCATTATACGAGGTAAAATAGCCCCCCACCTGCAAAAATATGAGGACTGCCCCATTCGATGGCGGCAGTCCTCATATTTTTATTAATTATCGGCTGAATACTTCCCTGCCGCCCACCCATGTGGACAGAACGCTGATGTTTAGTATCTCGTCCGGCGGGACACAGAGGGGGTCGGCTGACAGCTCGGTAAAATCGGCGTATCTGCCCGGCGCAATCGAACCTACCTTTTGGTCTATACCGTACTGGTACGCGGCATCGCAGGTCACGGCGCGCATGGCTGTCTCCGGCAGAACGCGCTGATCCTCACCCATAATCCGCCCTTTCGGCGTGACACGGTTGACCGCCGCCCACACCGACTTTATAGGGTTCATGTCCGTGACAGGGGAATCGTTATGTATAGATATGCGAAGCCCCGCTTTTACCGCACTGGCAAGAGGATTAAGGCGCATCCCGCGCTCCTCGCCGAGAAACCGCTCCAGATGACGGTCACCCCAGACATAGCAGTGTGACGGAAAGAATGTGGGCATGAATCCCAGAGCATACATGCGCCGAAGCTGTGTGTCGGTGACCATCTGGCAGTGAACTATTATCTTTCTAACATCGCGCTGTGCTGTACCTGCCAGCCGCTCATATGTATCAAGAAGCGTCTCGATTGCCAAATCTCCGTTGCAGTGTACGCAAAACGGTCGGGCGGCATTTATGAGAGCCGCTAAAACATCGGTCAGCCGCTCCTCTGTAATGGCGGGATAGCCTGTGTAATCGTCCGGTTTTGGACGAGTTGGGTGCATGGTGTAATAGGGCTTACTAAGATACCCGGTATAGGCTTGAATGCTTCCGTCCACCAGAAGCTTGACAGGACCGTTTAGTAGCTTCCCGTCCTTTACTATGCGCCCCTTCATGGGCTTCGGCAGGTGTACATCCTCCTTAGCCGGGATACCGGGACAATAGATAACACGCGGCTCAATCGAGGAGGAGAATAGCTTGTATACACGCTCGAACCCGCCTGAACCTAACCCCTCACAGGCAGTGGTCACCCCCGCCCTAAGATACTCGTCGGACGAGCGCTTTAGTGCCGCGGACAGCTTTGTAATGAGGGATACCCCCAAAACCTGCTTCATGAGAGGACCTAACGCCGCCGACTCCTCCAGTACTCCTGTGGGGTCGCCGTTTTCGTCGCGGTTTATGACACCGCCGGGGGGCGAGCCCTCTATCTCGAAAACACCTGCACGTTTGAGGGCATATGTGTTCGCCGACAGCATGTGCAGTGAGGTGTGCAGAACTATGACCGATTTCTCGGTGCTCACCCTGTCGAGATCCTGTCTCGTGGGCATACGGTACTCTGGAATAAGTGTGTCGTCAAAGCCGAAGCCCACAACCTTAGAAGTTGTGTTTTTCTCTTTAAGGCGGTCTAAAAGTGTATCAATAGACGTAACCGTACCGATAGGCGCGCAGCTTACATCGGTAAACACATACCGTGCTACAGCGTTCATGAGAAAATGTCCGTGTGCATCGATGAAGCCGGGATAGATAACCCTCCCGCCTAGCTCCACAATGCGCGTGTTTGCACCCTTTAGTGCCAGCATCTCCTTGTCACTGCCTGTCGCGATTATGCGCCCGCCGGACACAGCCACAGCGGAGCACAGCGGCTTTTTATCGTCCATGGTGCGGATGTGACCGCCCGTCAGTATTAGGCTTGCTTCCGTCAAAAAATCACCCCATAATAGTTTCTTCGCTGCCACGGCGCAGCTTTTTGCCTATAGGCCACATGATAAAGAGCATAACAACCAAATTTACAAATAAAATCCCCAGCCACACCCATATCCCCATAGACGGAGCAAAGGGCGCAAAGGATACAACCAGACCGGTTATGACATTGAAGATGTTAAACCATACCAGTTCCCCTGCAACAGGGGTCTCGAACTGCGGGTCAACCACACGAAGAAGCAGTACACCGGTCACAGCCGTACCGGTGACAATGCCGAATATAGCCATAAACCGCTCTACCACAAGGCTTCCAGTGCGCGACATGAAGAAATAGCACACAAACGCACTCACCGCAATCGAACTAGCCGAAACGACAATCGCGGGAATAAGCACCGAATCGAGAGCCGTCAAGCTGACCGCCATAAAGCAGGCTATCATGAGAAAATCAAGAAATAGCCCGGTGATACTGTTCTGAATCTTTCTGTCCACCAGATTGTCTTTTTTAATAAGGCGAAGTACAAATTTTACAATATTGGCAAACGCAATGCCGAATACAAACAGGACGCTGTACATTGAAGCTGCCACCGCCTCGCTGGTCACAGTACCTAGAGCCAGCACAAAGAGGTAGGACAGCCAGTAGGTGAAGAGGGTCAATGCTATATGTACAGTCAATGTGTCAATGTTCGCGTGTGAGACGGTCTGCCGCCCTACTGAGATATCGGTCTCACGATTTAGTATGCCGGTGAGAAGCTCCTTGTCCTCCACCGCCTTTCGTGCGGCGCGCTTGCGGATAATGAGCTTACCTAGGGGAATACCGACAAATATAGCCGAGAGGTAACCGACAGCGGCATAGAATAGTCCCAGATTCTTAGACAGGGGTATGCCGAACGCCTCGAATGCCCCGCCGACAGCCAGCGCCTGCCCCGGTCCCTGTGCCATGCCGTGAGCCACCAGAGCGCCGTTAAACGGATTAAAGCCTGTTCCCGAGAACGCAAATCCCAAAAGTCCGCCGAGAATGGCTTGAACCGATATGAGAAGCGCAAACAGCAGCGAGATGTATACCCCGCCGTAGAAGGTTTTGTCCTTTTTCGTGCCCGTATCCGCTTTTCGGGTGGACGCTAGGGTTATCGAGATAAAGCTCATGTTGAATAGATGGAACGTAATCTGCTCGAACAGTGAAAAGGGTAGATTTATTACCCCTGTGTTCATGAGGATAAACCCGATTATCCCGCCCACTATGCACGACGGAATAAACCATTTCTGAAACGGCGGGAACAGGGCGCGGAGAAGCACTCCGAGAAGCATAAGCCCCGACAGTACCCCCAGACTTAAAAATAAATCATTGGCAGCTTGCATGAGAATAACCTCCTCTTAATTTAAACTTAGTTCCCCTTTAGTATCAATTCTAACGCCTTTTCCTCCAGTGTTGTGTCGAAATCCCTGTAAGCCTCCCCAAGTGCCCGCCGCAGAAGCTCCTTTAGTATACATGGGTTCTTCGCAAGCAGAGGGCCCGCCTGCCATGTGGCAAACAGGTTATTATAGAGTGTCCCCTCGAATCCTGTCTTGTCTCTACCGTCCGATAGTCCGCTTATGACGCGAAAGAGCGGGTGCTTGTTCTCCCCCACTATGTGCGCCGTGCGGTTAATGAAGCCATAGGTGCGAACGGTCTCGTCAGCGAAAAGCGGTGTGCATATGCAGTCGCCTGTTATGACCGTGTTCGTCTCATGTCCGGTATAGTCAAAAAGTCCAATACCCTTATATATATTCCCGCCGCTTCCGTCAAACGAGCGCCCCAGAAGCAGCCGGGAGCTGCCTGTGAACAGCAAAACACTCCCATCATTAGCCGATTTAATAAATGCATCGCCCTGTGACAGGAAATGAGTGCTTATAGCTTCTAGATTGCGGGATTTTCCGTGTCCGATATACGTAATGGTGTAGTCGGCGGGGTTTTCATTGTCGCCAGTTCCGGCGGCGGTGACCGTGCAGTCGTATCCCATGCGCTCGATACACGCTTTTAGGATGGTCACGTTGAAGCTGTCGCCGTAGAGGTCGAGATAATCGCCGTATAGATGAAGTATTTTGTACATATTTTATTCCTTGCCCTTTAGTATCGTAAGAATACCGTCGTCATCGCCGAATGCGGATGCCGCTAGGATATATATATTCCCCGCCGTGGAAAGTATGACCTCACGCAGCTTGTTTAATTGCGGCTCGGCGTGTACCCTGTCCATGGGGAATCCGCCGTACTTTAACCGCACAGCCACATCC
>CAYSTR010000079.1:0-9215 GCA_964433745.1 uncultured Oscillospiraceae bacterium
ACATCCTCTGGGACGCTTTCGACCGCCGTATCCGCATAGCATTCCCGACATACATGACGGATGATGACGGTGCATATGCCGTGCCATACGGCACGCTCACACGACCTAAGTACGACAAGGAAGCCCGCAAGGGTGTGGGTGTCGCCGACGGTGACTGGCCCTGTGTGGAATGGTTTGCTACAGCGCGTACAAAGGATGTCAATATAGCGCTCATAAATTCAGGGACACCATCCTGCCGCATTGAACGCGGGACGATGCTCATGTCTGTACTGAGAAGTCCCACGTTCCCCAGCTGTCTTTTTTGGCCTAGAGTTTACTATGCACCTGTCTATGACGGAATGCGCGACAGGGGCAGGCACAGCTTTACATATGCTCTGACCTCATATCACGGAGAATGGCAAAATAGTGAGGTCTATAAACAGGCGGGTTTATTCAACATGCCGCTAGGTGTGTTTACAAATGCTGTACCTAATAATGAAAATCTTTCACTTCCAGAAGTAACGGCAAACTCGACAGTCATATCCGTATATAAAAAAGCAGAGGATAATAACGGCATGATTGTGCGGCTGTTCGAGTACAAGGGGCATGATGACTGTCTCACACTAAAGCTTCCCGACGGTGTGACGGATATATATGTCACTAACCTGTTGGAGGAGACCGTAAGCAAGACCGAGATAAAAAATAATACTGTAGAGATAGCTATGCGCGGGTTTGAGATTAAGACCTTGCGGCTTAAAATGGGAGCAGTATGAGACGAGAACTGTTTTTCAAGACCATGCGCAGACAAAGCGAGGGGTACATCCCCTTTGAGTTCTGCTTTTGCAGCTCTATAAGAGAAAGCTTTACAGAGAAAACCGGCGAGACTGATTATCAGAGCTATTACGATATGCCGGTGAGATTTATCATGCCGGAATACATCGGCAGCAATAACTACAGTGCCTTTTTTGAGCACCCGGAGGAACTAACAATTAATCAATGGGGAATTGGTCACCGTCCGGGCAGTGTGGCTCATTTTACCGAGATTGTCAGTCCTTTAAAGGATGCGGTGACCGTTGAGGATATTGCCGCCTTTCCGTTTGTTGACCCGGTAAGGGATTATGACTGGGAGGCGTTCGAGAAGCAGGTACACGAATTACAAGAGAATGATATTATCGTCTACGGAGCGCTTGCCACTACAATATTCGAGATAAGCTGGCAGCTAATGGGGCTTGAAAGCTTCCTGATGGCTCTGCATGAAGAAAGTCCCGCCGCCGATTATCTCATGGACCGTGTACTTGAGATACGCTTAGAGTTTGCACGACGGTATGCCATTATGGGGGTAGATCTTCTTCATCTGGGGGACGATGTATCCACACAGCTTGACATGATGATATCCCCTGACCTGTGGCGCAAAACCCTAAAGCCGAGACTAAAAAGGGTCATAGATACCGCCAAAGCCATAAAACCCGATATGCTCATGGACTATCACGGCGACGGCAATCTGCAAAGCATTATCCCCGATCTTATAGAGGTAGGGGTGGATATACTCAATCCCATACAGCCTGAATGTATGAATCCGTTTGAGATAAAGCGGCTGTACGGCGACAAACTGTCCTTTCGCGGTGCTTTGGGGACACAGACCACGCTCCCCTTCGGCAGTGCGGATGAAGTGAGAGAGACCTGTCGTACGCTCTGCCGTGAGATGGGTAAGGGTGGGGGATTTATGCTCTGTCCCAGCCATATGATTGAGCCGGAGGTACCGTGGGAGAATGTAGAAGCGTATATCGATGTGCTGCGAGAGTTTAATCAGTAAGGCAGAAAGGAATAATAACATGAAGATTACATTTGTGGGTGCGGGCAGCTTTATCTTCACACGCAGATTTATTACAGATATCCTCACCTTTGAAGCGTTACAGGACGCTACATTCACACTGTTTGATATAGATGAGGAACGCTTAGGATACATTAAAGAGGGCGCACAGCGTATAATCGATGAGGGACACTATCCCGCCAAGGTGGAGGCAACCTTGAATCGCAGGCAAGCCTTAGAGTGTGCTGATGCGGTCATTATCTCCATTCTGCAGGGGGGTATCTCTGTCTGGAGAAAGGATATCGAGATTCCCAAGGAATTTGGACTAAACATAAGTGTCGGGGACTCCATGGGACCCTCCGGCGCTTTTCGTGCGCTTCGTACCATCCCGGTTATGCTCGAAATAGCACGGGATATTGAGAAGTATTGTCCGGATGCAATAGTACTTAACTACACAAACCCCATGTCCATGCTGTCGGGGGCGGTACAGCGGTACAGTAAGGTCAAGCTTGTGGGTCTGTGCCACAGTGTGCAGGGTACTGCGGAGATGCTGGCTAAGTGGATAGGCGCACCCATGAGCGAGATTAGCTATGTCTGTGCCGGAATAAATCATCAAGCGTGGTTTTTGCAGTACAACCGCAGCGGCAAGGATGCATACCCCGAGGTTTTGGATGCTATAAATAAGCGTGAGGGTGTCTATTATCAAGAGCAGGTGCGCAACGAGATGTTCAAGAAGCTCGGGTACTATGTCACGGAATCAAGCTCACACAACTCGGAGTACAACCCGTGGTTTAGAAAGACCGAGGAGGATATAGTAAGGCTCTGTCACAACTTCGAGACCGAGGAGGGGTATGCCCACCGGAACGAGAGCGTAAAGTATGCCGACAAGGGTTGGAACTACGGACGGTATGCCAACACACTTATCTACTATGAATCACGCGAACAAAACTGGCGCGACTACATAAAGCGTTCGATTGCCGAAACCCCCGACCTAAAAAGGGGAAATGAATATGCCGCCTTTATCCTAAACGCCATATATGGAGACGGCACTATGACCTCATTTAACGGAAACATTTTAAATAACGGTCTTATTGCCAATCTGCCGGACGAGGCATGTGTCGAGGTTCCGATTATCGCATCTAAAGCAGGACTTCAAGCCTGTCAGGTGGGTAGGCTGCCGGAGCATCTGGCTGTGCTAAACGGTATACATGCCCAGTGTCACAACATGGTTGTGGATGCGTGCATGGAGGGTGACAGCGAAAAGGTGCGCCGCGCCTGTTACCTAGATCCTCTGACCTCCGCCGTACTGCGCTTAGATGACATAGACAGTATGGTTAATGCGATGTTTGAAGCCAATAAGGACTTTTTACCGCAGTTTAAGCTTTAATAGAAAGGTGGAACCGGTAAAACACTACCGGAACATAACATGAGGGAACTAAGCGAGGTAAAGCCGCTTCTATTTAAACCCGATATGCCGGAGACCGCCAAACGGTGGGAAGCCTTCTACCACGGCGAGATTATTGACCGTCCTGTGACGCTTGTATTCTCGCGAAAGAAGGGGTACGAGGACTACAAGGGATTTCGCAGCGGTTATTATGAGCGGGTATACGGTGATATAGAGACGATTGCGGATGGAATCCTTAGAAATGTAGAAGCGTCATACTACGGCGGTGAGGCTGTACCCAGCTACTGCCCCACTATGGGTCCTGACGAGATGGCAGTATTCTGCGGCGGCGAGCTGACCTTTGGTGACGGTAAGACGGACACCAACTGGTCAAAGCCCTATATCACTGACTGGACAAAACAGCTTCCGTTTAAAGTAGATGAAGAACATCCCCTATGGAAGCGTCTCATATCGTTCTACGAGATATGTGCCGCAAAATTTGATGGAAAGATGCTGTTAGCACCCATTGATCTGCACTCCAACATGGATCTTTTGGCGGCGGCAAGAGGTCCGCAGGATTTGTGCTTTGACCTGATGGATTCGCCAGAGTTAATAGAAGAAGCCATGGTATCGGCGCGGGAGGTATTCCGCACCATCTGGCCTAAGATTGTAAAAGCGGGCAACATGGAAAAGATGGGGTACTATCAGCAGATATACTCCCACAGCGGTGCGGCGACATTGCAGTGCGACTACTCCATAATGATAAGTCCGGAGGATTTTCGTAAATACGTTATTCCCGCTCTCGCAGAGGAGGCCGAAATGGTAGGTCATGCGGTCTACCATTGGGACGGAATGGATGCTCTCCGACACTTTGAAGCGGTGATGGACTTAAAATCGCTCTACACTATCTCGTTTATCCCAGGTGAGGGCATGGGCATGGGCGGCAGAGGTGAGCATATAGATTTTCTCGATGTACTTAAAAGGATGCAGTCCCGCGGTAAGGCGGTGCATGTATGGGGAACGCCGGATCAGATTAAGGTGATGCACAAGGAGCTTGACCCCACTAAGGTCGTATACAACACAAGCACCGACACCCAGGACGAAGCCGAGGAGCTGCTGGAATGGCTTTTGAAAAATACCTAAACGATGATATCCCGAAAGAAAGGGTTCATATATGAAAACAAAGCTGCTAAACGAAATAAATAAACTAAATGTATATGATGTACATACCCATCTGAGTTCAACACACATGGCGGCGCGGGGACTGCATGATGTTTTACTGTATCACATGGTTATCTCCGAGCTGTATGCGGCGGGATGCCCCAACGGAGCGCGTATTGACGAGTTTATTAGTGACGAGCAGGCCGCCGCGCGGATTGAGGAGGCTCTCCCCTATCTTCCTTATATAAAAAACACTTCAATATACTCACTTATGCGGCGCATCCTATCAGAGCTGTATGACTGGCACGAGGAGCTGACACTAAAAAACTGGCGGGAAGCGGACAAACTCATTCGTGCCCGATATAACGAAAATGACCCTAAATGGGTAAGCGAGGTATTTGAGAGAGCGGGGATAAAACGCGCCGTCACCGAGCTGTGCCGCCGGAATGAGGGCAGATACGACAGCTTTCTCCAATATTCCTTGGAATGGGCGTTTTTTGCCCGCAGCCAATGGGGACAGTTTGACACGACGCTGTTAGAGCTGGAACACGCATGGGAACAGGAAGAACCCGGCGAACCTCTGCCTGTCACTGCCGGAGCTCTCTCGTTCAAGCGGCGAATAGAGACGGTCTCGGATGTGTATGAGGCTATAGACCACTACTGCGATAAAATCCCGGTTAGTGATATTGTCAGTACAGCGCAGCACATCTCAACCGACATACGCTTCTTCGCTGTCAGCGAGGAGCAGATGGAGGGAGCACTCAAAAACCGTGCTCATGCCGGTGAGAGGGAGCGGGATATATATGCAAGCTTTGTATTCCTTGCGTTCTTAAAAGCATTTGAGAAAAAGTGCAAGGGTCTGATGTTTCAGTTTTCATTCGGAGCAGAACCGCTGCCGTTTGAGACCGGGAGCAAGCTGCGCACCGAGAGTGTGTTTGAGCTTGCAGATATCCTAAGCCGTTACCCCAACATGCGCTTTCAAGCAATGTTATCAAGCGCACATCACAATCAAGCGATATGCACACTGGTAAGAGAGCTTCCCAATCTGTCGGTCACCGGCTATTGGTGGCACAACTTTTATCCCTCCTTTATCCGGCGCATAATTGATGAGCGGCTTGACATGCTGCCGGTAAACAAGCAGATCGGCTTCTTCTCGGATGCCTACTGTGTGGACTGGATGTATATAAAGTGCCATTTCATAAAAGAACTCATTGCCGAGAGACTGGAACAGCGTGTCCTTGACGGTCAGTATTCATTTGAACAGGCTGTAGATGTTGCCAAGGACATTCTAGTACATTCCCCAGAGACACTTTTGGGGATGAAATAGGAAGGAATAGATGCACCAGATGGACTATACCCTAACAAGAAGAACCAATCATCCGTACATAGACCGTACCCCCATGAACATTCCGGAAGCCTCCGCTATGGTGGAGCGTCTCAATGCCGACAGACATAACCCGGAGACCGAGACGGTAAACGTCACCTACTATTATGAGGTGCTAAACGATGGCGCTCCTATGGAGGGTCTATCAAACGCCGCCAAGATGATAATAGAGCATGGGACGGTCAAGGCATGGAAGAGCGAGGGCACAGGTGACTTTATTAAGCCCCATGACTTTGACAAGAACATGAGCAGGGTTTTAGATATATCCCTTATCGAGCACAATCCGCATGATAAGGTGGAATCGGGGCTTATTACCATCTCATACCCGCTCCACTTCTTCGATAAAACCACAGATGGTAAGATTCCGTTTGCACAGCTTATGATGGCTATTGCAAGCGAACCATTTTCCGCGTTCTCATTCTATCAGGGCGCGAAGGTAGCGGATATTCGCTTCCCGCAAAGCCTTTTGAACCGGTTTCCGGGACAGCACTGGTCTCATAAACGTGTGAGGGAATACCTCTTGGTCGGCGCGGATGAGCCGATTATCGGTACTATTGTAAAACCCAAGGCGGGGCTTACACCAGAAATTTTCTCCGCCAGCGTGGTCGAAGCGGCAAAAGCGGGAGCAAGGTTTACCAAGGCCGATGAAAACATGCACCTAAGACTAAATGAAGTCGCCCCCTACGTATCACGTGTTGTCGAGGATCTTACCAATGCGGGCTTTGACCTGTCACGCGGTGAGCCAAAAGCGGGAAAGAAGCGTTTCCTGTTTGCTCCGCACATCACAGCGGCGGCAGAGGATATGTGGGACTATGCCAAAGCGGCGGTAAACGCTGGAGCGAATGCTCTGATGTTTTCACCCTATTATGGCGGCGGGTTTTCTCTCATGGGGGAGATCTCCAGAGAGCTTGATGTTCCTGTATACGCACATACAGCCGGCATGAATGCTAAAACCGGCTCGCTTACATGGGGGTTTGATTCTAGCATTATGTACCGTCTTGCGGCTCTTTACGGTGCGGCATTCATGCAGCTTACCGCCGTACGCGGATACCTAAAGCCGGACGATACCGAGAAATCCTTTATCCTAAAGAGACTGTCAGAGGACGGACTTATAGGAGATGACGGCATGACACTGGTCATAGCCGGAGGAATCGGGGCGGGAAATATCGGCACTAACATGAAGGAGCTGGGTGTTTCGGGCAGAATGTTTCTGGCGGGAAGCTCTGTCTATTCCCATCCGGACGGTCCGTCTGACGGTGTTAAGGCGATACTGTCGGCGTATGAGGCCTACCGTATACACGGCTTGACATCATGTGAAGAGCTTACAGAATATGCCAATTCACTGGGTGCAGACGGAAGACCTCTTTTGCGGGCACTAAAAACACAAGCGTGAGGGAGAGAGCAATGGAGCTTATTTGTATGGGGCTTGCGGTGTGCGACATTCTGGCGAAGCCTGTCGATTCCAAGCTGTTTCAAAGGGATACCACCATGCTTGACAGACTAAGCTATATGCCGGGCGGGGATGCCTTTAATGTCGCCTCCGGAGCTGCTGCTCTAGGGATAGATACGGCTCTCATAGCTCGTATAGGCGATGATCCGTCCGGACAGCTACTAATGAGCAGTGCAAGGGACAGAGGAATTAATTCTAATTACATAATTACGGACAAAAGCTCCTCCACCGCAACAAGCCTTGTACTTATTTCCTCATCTGGAGAACGTCACTTTGCATACAGTCAGGGCGTAAATAGGAATCTTACAGCTTCTGATTTTCCGGATGATTTGTGGAAAAAGGCGCGGCATCTTCACATTGGAAGCGCCATGCTTCTAGACGGTTTGGACGGAGACGGACTTTCCTATCTGTTTGAAAAGGCGCACAGCTTTAAGGTGAGCACCTCGATGGATGTAGCGCACGATCCGGACGGTCTCTGGATGAGGAAGATTGAACGCGCCCTATATCATTGTGACCTGTTTATGCCAAGCCTACAGGAGGCGCAGGAGATAACAGGTGCATGTACTCCGCATGAGATAGCTAATAAGCTTTCTCACTTTCCCATAAAGGTATTGATTATCAAACTGGGCAGTGAGGGCTGTTTTATTAAACACGGCGCTGACAGCTTTACCCTGCCGATTCTGCCGGGCAGTACCGTTGTGGACACCACCGGAGCGGGCGACTGTTTTGTTTCGGTATTTCTTGCCTGTTACCTAAAGGGATACCCGGTTTCGGACGCAGCGGTGTACGCCTCTGCCGGAGCAAGCCTATGTATAAAGCAGATGGGGGCGGCGTGCGGCTTTAAAGGCTTTGAAGAGCTAAAGCAAGCAGCGGCGGCTTATCAGACTGTAAATATCGGGAGATAGAATATGTATAACGGAAAAATAGCGCTTTTCGGGGCGGGAGCTACCGGACGCGGTCATCTGGCGGAGCTTTTGTATCGTGACGGTATCAGAGACATCACCTTTATTGATAAGAATGAAAAGCTTATTAATATGTTAAGAGCGGGTTCATATAATGTGCGCCTTTTAACCGACAACCAATCACCCGGACGTGTGGTGACGGTTGACGGTTATAAAGCAATCAGCCGTAATGACGAAACGGCGGTAAAGGATACCTTTTGCCGGTCGGGAATAGTCCTTACCGCCGTCATTGCGGAGAATCTACCAGATATTGCAGAGCTAGTGTCGGCTTGCATATCCGAACGTAAAAAAAGAGGGATTGAAACAGAAATGAATGTCATATGCTGTGAAAATCTCGATCATGCCTCATCCTGGCTTCGCAGTATGGTATACGAACGGCTTAGGGACGAGGAAAAAGCGTATTGCGACAGATATATCGGCTTCCCTGATGCGATGATATCAAGGGTCGTACCCATTCCGGCACAAGACAGCACCGACATAGTTACAGAGGACTACAACGAGTGGACGGTGGATGTATACGCATTTAAGGGTGACCACCCTGAAATACCCTCCATCGACCTGGTGAAAAATCTGGATGCTCGTCTGGAGCGCAAGCTCTGGATACATAACGGCGGTCATGCAACCCTTGCCTATGCCGCATGGCTGCGCGGATTCCGCTATATTCACGAGGCGTTATGTGATACGGATCTGGCAGAATTTACCGTGGGTGTTCTAAAGGAGATTGGGGACTGTGTCCATCACAAGTATCCGGGCGATTTTACGAGAGCCGAAATAAGCGAATACGAGCATGATTTGGGTATGCGCGGTGCTATCGCCGAGATAAAGGACGATATCTCCCGCGTCGTGCGTGACCCGCTCCGCAAGCTGCGAATTAACGACCGTCTGCTTGCACCTGCGGTATACGCCGCCACACATGGACTTTCCTACGAGCTTTTAGCCCGCTCCATCGTCAATGCCACCCGCTACGACAGCGAAAACGATGCGGAAAGTGTGAACATGCGCTCGATTATAAGAGATAAGGGATACACCTGCTTTATTAATGAGACCTTGGGACTTTGCTGCTGCCCTGTTCTTGCAAATAAGCT
>CAYSTR010000080.1:0-9198 GCA_964433745.1 uncultured Oscillospiraceae bacterium
AATCCCCCTCTTTATACTCCACCCTAAGTATAAGCGGGAGATACAATAGCAAACTAATAAACAGTACTATCCCAATGGCAATATACATGCTTCCACCGTCATTCGGTAATTTCTTCACTCTTTATCTTTTCTAAAAGCTCCGACAGTCCCGACAGACCAAAACAGCGAAGAAAATGGTCGGTTGTCTTGAAGGCTACCGGTCGTCCGGGAAGATCGAGCCTGCCAGCCTCGCAGATAAGCTCCTTTTTAACAAGCCCGCGCACCAGCTCGTCACTGTCCACACCTCGCACCTTTTCGATAAAACCGCGGGAGACAGGACCATTAAACGCTATAATCGCCAGAACCTCCAATGCCGCCTGTGTCAGCGGTACACTTCTGCGCTTGTCAAACAACCCCTTGATTAGCTCCGCATATGTTTCATGTGAAACAAGCTGCAACCTGTCCTCTAGGGTCAGCACAGTAAGCCCCACCGCCTCAAAGCGCCTGATAAGCTCCGGGAGAACATCGCGGACTACCTGTCTGTCCAGACCCAGAAGAGCCTCGAGCTTATCAAAATCTATCCCCTCACCCGATGCAAACAGAAGTGCGCCTATAGCCTCGTGGGGATTGTGCAATGCATCCACTCTACTCCTCCCAATAATCAGTATGACCAGTTTTTCCCATATTTATATTATAAAGGTTTATTTTAGTAATTGCAATATTGCTTTTTGTGAATTTTTATGATAAAATAATAAAAACATCTAAGGAGACATAGCTATGATACCGTTTAAAGCAGCGGATATATTATACCCGGTAAAAAAGTACGCAGACTATTTCCCAGTAGTCGCATGTGACCAGTACACCTCCGAGCCGGAATACTGGGAAGCGGTAAAACGAGAAGTGGGGGAGAGACCGTCTGCGTTAAAGCTTATTCTGCCCGAAGCATACCTTGAAGCCCCCGATGTAAACGAGCAGATATCGCTCATTAACAAAAACATGAAGTCCTATCTGGACGATAATATATTCGAGACGTTGTCCGACTCATATATATATGTAAGACGCACACTAAAGTCGGGAGCTGTTAGGCAGGGGATAGTCGGCGCACTCGACCTTGAATGCTACGACTTTAAGACGGACGATTCACTTGTACGTCCTACAGAGGGGACGATTCTATCCCGCATACCGCCCCGCCTAAAGATAAGAGAACACGCCCCGCTGGAGCTTACCCACGTTATGCTTTTATGTGATGATCACGGTAACACGCTGTATTCGTTGTTCGAGGACACAGAAAAGCTTCCCTTAGTATACGATACAAAGCTCTGCATGGACAGCGGCAGACTGACAGGCTTTGCCGTAACCGGTCAGCTTCGGAAGGAGCTGGACGAGCGTTTAGCCGCTCTACAGTCATCAGCGCCCATGGATGGCGCGAAGCCTCTTGTTCTGGCGGTGGGGGACGGCAACCACTCCCTGGCTACCGCAAAGACACACTGGGACAAGGTAAAAGAGGGGCTGACCGACGAAGCCAGACGTACACATCCCGCACGGTATGCGCTGGCGGAGCTTGTAAATCTGCACGACACTTCTCTTACGATAGAGCCCATACACCGCGCAGTACAAGGAGCGGACAATAAAGCGCTCATTCAGCATATTGATGCGGCGTATGATGAAAACGGATGCGAGTTTAAGCTGGTTATAGACGGCAAGGAGACGGTAAAGAGGATAAAGCGCACGCATCCCCTGACCGTGGGCGCGCTGACCGAGCTTTTAGACAGCTTCTTGACGAAAAACGAGGGTACACAAGACTATATTCACGGAGACGAGACAGTAAGAACGTTGTCAAAGCAGGGAGCGGCGGGATTTCTAGTGGACTTTATGCCAAAGGGTGAGCTGTTTCCATATATAAAGAAGAACGGAGCACTGCCTAGAAAATCCTTCTCCATGGGACATGCGGATGAAAAGCGTTTCTATATGGAAGCGCGTAAGATAAGGACAGATATTTAGTGGGTTCGGTCGGCTTCAAAGTAAGAGAAGAAAAGTAAATAGGCAAAAGAAAAAGGGTTCACCGAATGGTGAACCCTTGCTTATACCGAATATATATCTTTAAGGATAATAATTACTCGAAAGTAAGTATAAGCTTATTCCTCTCTCATCTTTGCGAAGCACTCACTGCAATATACAGGGCGATCCTCACGGGGTCTGAAAGGAACCTTTGCGTCCTTGCCGCAAGCTGCGCATGTGGCTATGAACATCTCTCTGTCGGGCTTGGAAGCGTTTTTGCGTGAATCACGGCAGCCTTTACATCTCTGGGGCTCATTTACGAAGCCGCGAGAAGCGTAAAACTCCTGCTCACCAGCTGTGAACACAAACTCTGCTCCACATTCTTTGCATGCTAACGTCTTGTCTGAGTACATTTTTTTACCTCGCTTAGGTTAATAAATTTGACCTTGGACGGAATTGAACCGACACCTTTGAACCGACCTCTTTGGGAAGAGATAAGATAAACAACGCTCTCCGTGAGCTACCCGGCCACCTTTTCTTTGTCTATCATACCGTATAAATTAACGCTTGTCAATAGTTTTTTTTAAAAAATTTACAAAACATCGGTAAAATTTGGATAAATGATTTAAAAAAGGACTAATTTACATAAAACCTCTGTTTTTATTCGCAAAAATAGAGCAACAAACGATATGATAAACTGGGTTGACACACCTTTTTACCCATCATAACTATAATAGCAGGGTTTGGATAATGTGTGAATGTTTCACGTGGAACAATGAAAATAAAGTATTGACGTACGACGTATGACATGCTATAATCTAAAGAAAGAGAGTAAATGTCGTATGACGGACGTAAGAAATGTTTACATCACAAAGGAGGTATCCGAGAGACTAAATATTAATCCAAGCTATCTGCTGAGATTAGCTAAATCCATGAATTTTACTCCGGAGGAAATGCGCGAGGCGGGAAAAAGGAACTATCTCTTTAGTGAAGAGGCGGTAAGGAAGTTGGAAAAAAGGAAAGGGTGAAATATAGGTGTATGAAGGTTGCGATTTATTGTCATTTCTATACGAAAAAGCAAAGGGTAGAATCGAGGAGATGCCGGATGGAATAAGGATAAGCAGCTCTATTGAGAATATATACTATAATTGTGATACTATGTTTAGTTATGATGAAGCAGAGTATGTAAAGGAGTGCTTTGAAACAATTTCTAGTTTAATAAATGAACGGGAAAAGTTATTATATGTTATGGGCATTAAGGATGGTATAGACATACTAAAAATAACAGGGGCAATCACATAATCATCTTCACGCTATTCCGACAAAACCTCTTGATTTTACACAGGACTTGTGCTACAATAGCCATAGCGCCGCTGCAATTAGAAAATAAAAATTAGCAGAAGAAAAAGGCGCAAAACAAAAAAACGGAGGAATAACATGAAGCGCATTTTATCCTTAGCACTTATATTGGGAGTACTGGTAACATTGTTCGCGGGCTGTCAGACCGGCCAAACAGGGACAGGCGGTTCGTCGGGCTACAAGATTTTGGATGAGGACTTCGGCGAGGAGGACTACTCCATAGCGTTCCGTAAAGCGGATGTAGCTTTGGCGGCAGAGGTTCAGGCAAAGTTGGACGAGATGGTGGAGGACGGCACAGCGGCAAAGATAAGCAATACCTGGTTCGGCGCAGACATTTATAATGCGGCAGGGGAGTCATACACTGATTTGTCAAACATATCAGCGGACGACAAGTCGCTTGAGACCGTAAAGACCAAGGGTAAGCTGGTTCTGGGTCTGGATGAGAACTTCCCGCCCATGGGCTTCCGCGATGAAAACGGCAAGATAGTAGGCTTTGATATCGACCTAGCTACAGAGGTGGCAAAGCGTATGGGCGTTGAGCTGGTTCTGCAGCCTATAGACTGGGCGGCAAAGGAGATGGAGCTCGGCACCGGTAACATCGACATGATCTGGAACGGTATGTCTGTTCTGCCCGACCGTATCGAGAAGATGCTCCTTATAAAGCCGTACATAGCAAACACACAGGTTATAATAGTACCGGAAGGCTCTGCAATTAAGACAAAGGCTGATTTAAAAGGTAAGAAGCTGGCACTTCAGACCGGCTCTACTGCTCTGGATGCACTAAACGCAGACCGCATAGCAGCAGAGGTGGGACAGGTAGTGGAGTTTGCGGACAACCTGTCAGCATTCTTAGATTTAAAAGCAGGACGAGTAGATGCGTTCGTAGTTGACATAGTAGCAGGACGCTATATAATCGAGACAAACAAGTAAACTAAGAACTAATAAATAAAAGTGAAAAGCAAGGGGTGCGCTGCGGCGCAGCCGCACCAAAGCTTTTCACTTTTAACTCTTAGCTTTTAGCTTGAATCTGAGGATAATTTTGGAATATTTGGGAAAAATAGTAATGCAGCTTTTGTCCGGATCGGGATATACAGTCTCGCTCTTTCTTATTACTATAGTGCTCTCCATACCGTTGGGGCTTATGGCGGCGTTTATGTCCAACAGCCGGTTTAAGCTTGTGTCGGGCATAACACGCGGATATGTCTTTTTTATGCGCGGTACGCCGCTTATGCTGCAGCTGTTTTTCTTCTACTTTGGACTGCCGTTTATCCCTGTAATCGGTGGGCTTCTCACATTAGGGCGGTTCGAGACGGCATGTCTTGCGTTCGTACTCAACTATGCCGCCTACTTCTGCGAGATATTCCGCGGGGGGCTTCTGTCCATTGACAAGGGACAGTACGAAGCGGCGCACGTTCTGGGCTTCTCCCGCTTTCGCATGACCACCGATATTATTCTGCCGCAGATGTTCAAGGTGGTTCTGCCGCCTGTCAGCAACGAGACCATTACACTGGTCAAGGACACGGCGCTGGTCACCGCTATTGGTGTAGCGGATTTATTGCACATGGCACGTACCGCCGTAAATGCATCGGCGAGTATTACCCCTTTTTTTGTGGCGGCGGTGTTCTACCTGCTCATGACATTTATACTCACTCGACTGTTCTCCTATCTGGAGAAACGGTTTAAATACTAGGGGGAACGACAATGGAACTTTTACGGACATACAGCCTTGACCGGCGGCAGTTCGCCGACTACATCACCATAGCCGCAAAGACAGGCACAGCCAAGCCTGCAAGAAAGCTCTTACTGCTGGGTATTGCTGAGGTGTTTATAGGCGGGGTGGTGCTGGCGGGTGCCATCTACACAAAGGGACTGACCCCCATAATGGGGCTTCTGATTGGCGTAATTCTTCTCATGGGTGTGTTTTCGCTGACCTATCACCCCCTTATCTTTAGGCTCATGGTGTCAAAGGCTGCCAACAAGACCTACGATTCCACCCCCGAGCTGCATGGAGAGGGGACAATTAAGCTGACCGAGGACAGCGTAAAGCGTACCCTGGGAGATGCCGAGTTCGAGGTGGAGTGGAAGGACATAACCGAGCTGGTGGACGCAGGTGTACACTATGTGGTCATGGTCGATTTGACAAACTCCATATATGTCCCCGCCGATGAGGGTGTAAGGGAGCTTATTAAGGATGTATCCGAGCGGTTTGGCAAGCGCATAGTCAAAAGACAAGCGTAAAGGAGAAGAGAATGGACGACCTGATTCCCGATAATGTTCCACATGAAACAATACCGCAGTTCTCGGTAAGCTTCCGGCTGACATATAAAGAGTCATACCGTACAGAGCTTAACTATCAGATGGTGCAGGGGCTGCGCAGACGCAACTGGCAGACGGTGATTTTCGGTGTTCTGGCAGTGATGTATCTCATATCGTTTTTAATGAACACATCCAGTATCATGCTCTTCGGGCTTTTTCTCATATGCGGGGCGTTTGTTGCACTGGTGTGGTTCTTTCCGAGACTTCTGGCGCGCCAGAAGGCACAGTTTGTATCCGAGCGGCAGGACTTGGTGGACTTCTCTGTGTATGATGATAGGGTGGAGGTCGTATCCGACTATTTCTCCTACTCACTTAAAAAGGGGGACGTGGAGGTGAGGGAGGACGACGAGCTTTTCTACCTCTACGGCGGCGATGAGAAGAACTTCTACATCCCTAAGCTGCGGCTAAAAGAGACGGAACAGGATATTTTAAGGACATTTAAGGACGAATAAAAATTAGGGGAGAGTGTTAACCAATGGAATTTAAAGCAGAATCAAAACGGCTTCTTGACCTCATGATTAACTCAATCTACACACACAAGGAGATATTTCTAAGGGAGCTTATCTCCAATGCCAGCGATGCAATGGACAAGCTTTACTACCGTTCCCTGCAAGGGGAGACGCTGGGGCTTACTCGTGAAGAGATGACCATCACGATAAAACCGGACAAGACAGCGCGTATGCTCACCTTGAGCGATAACGGTATCGGCATGACCCGCGAGGAGCTGGAGGAAAATCTGGGAACCATTGCAAAGAGCGGCTCGTTCAGCTTTAAAAATGAAAATAATAAGTCCGAGGATATTGATATAATCGGTCAGTTTGGTGTGGGC
This sequence comes from uncultured Oscillospiraceae bacterium, assembly GCA_964433745.1. GTDB lineage: Bacteria > Bacillota > Clostridia > Oscillospirales > Ruminococcaceae > CAYSTR01. Next base: position 6,482 of record CAYSTR010000080.1, read on the forward strand.
TTTTACTCGGCGTTTATGGTCAGCAGTAAGGTGACGGTTATAACCCGCGCCTACGGAAGCGATAAGGCGTACAAGTGGGAGTCCTACGGCAGTGAGGGGTACACGATTGAGGAGTGTGAGAAAGGCTCACACGGTACGGACGTTATACTATATATAAAGGATGACACCGAGGACGAGCACTATGACGAGTTTCTCGACCAGTACCGTCTCAAGGGTATTGTGACGAAGTATTCGGACTACATCCGCTATCCCATCCTTATGGATATGGAGCGCAGTCAGCTCAAAGAGGGAAGCGACAAGGAGTACGAGACCGTCACAGAGACTAAGACCCTCAACAGCATGGTGCCCATATGGAAGAAAAACAAGTCCGAGCTTAAAGACGAGGATTACAATGCGTTTTACAAGGACAAGTTCCATGACTTTGAGGATCCGCTAAAGGTCATACACATGGCGACAGAGGGCAGTGCCACCTATCATGCCATGCTGTTTATACCGGCACGTGCGCCTTATAACTACTATACTAAGGAGTACGAAAAGGGCTTACAGCTATATGCCAGCGGCGTGCTCATAATGGAGCGCTGTGCGGAGCTTCTGCCCGACTGCTTCTCATTTGTAAAGGGACTAGTGGACAGTCAGGATTTGTCGCTTAACATATCCCGCGAGATGTTACAGCACGACAGACAGCTAAAGGTCATAGCCGGACGTTTGGAGAAGAAGATAAAATCCGAGCTTCTGTCACTGCTCAATAACGAGAGAGAGACATACGAGAAGATATTCAAGAACTTTGGTCTACAGCTAAAGTACGGTCTATACGGCGGTTTCGGGGTAAATAAGGAGCTGTTAAAGGATTTATTGCTGTTTTATTCATCCAGCGAGAAGAAGCTCGTGTCCATACCCGAATATATCTCCCGCATGAAGGAAGAGCAAAAGTACATCTACTACTGCGCAGGCGAGAGCGCAGAGAAGCTTGACAAGCTCCCGCAGACCGAGCTTCTAAAGGACAAGGGCTATGAAATACTCTACTTTACAGATGATGTGGACGAGTTTGCTATCCGTATGCTGCACGAATATGACGGTAAGGAGTTCCGTTCTGCATCGGGCGGTGATTTGGGGATTGACCTAGGGGATGATAAGCAGGAGGAGAAGCAAAAAGAGAATGAGGGTCTCCTCACGTTCATGAAGGAAGCTCTGGACGGTAAGGTCAGTGATGTGAAGCTGTCGGCACGTCTAAAGAGCCACCCGGTCTGCTTGACGGCGGCAGGGGAGCTGTCGCTGGAGATGGAAAAGGTGCTGGGAAATATGCCGGGTGACGGTATGGCTCCCAAGGCGGAAAAGGTTCTGGAGCTAAACGGCGAGCACAGAATATTTGAGGTGCTGACAGGGCTTTTCGGCACGGACGATGATAAGCTAAAGGCACTGACACAGGTGCTCTACAATCAAGCGCTTCTCATAGAGGGTCTGCCGATTGATGACCCTGTGGCGTACACCAACGCGGTGTGCGGGCTTTTGTAAAGATAGGACAATAGATGAGGGGACGGTATGAGGGCACAAGCCTTGTACCGTCCCCCATGTTAAAAAGGGGAGAGACTGTGAAAAGGCGGATACTGTCGTTTGCAATTGTAATTATCATATTAATATCGCTGACACCTGTATCGGAGGCCAAAGAAGATAAGCCGGAGATACGTACAATTCCGCTCTCGTTTTTTTATGAGGATGGAGAATTTGACTGGAAAAAGGGATGCACACAGGATGGTACGGTCTTTTCTAACGAAAAGGAGCGGTGGAGCTATGACACCGCCAGCAACACCCTGACGCTAAAGGGGGCGCATTTCTCCTGTACAAATCACCATTCGGGGCTATCCATGCCGGACGGGGGAACACTGGTGCTTGTGGGCGAGGACAATATCATATCAGCGGCAATCGGCATAACCGGCGATAGCTTGACCATAAAGGGAAAGGGCAATCTTTCCATATTCGGACAGGCCCATGGGATTCTTCTGGATGGGGGACTGACCTTGTCCGGGTACGGAACGCTTACAGTATACGGTAAGGAGGATTATGGCGTAATTGCTGATGCCATAACCGTTACATCGGGCAATTATAACATCACTTCGGATAAAACCGCACTGGCGGGTAAGACGGTGAACATATCCGGAGGCACATTTGAGATAACAGCAAATCAAGCTGCTTGTATAAGTGCGGGCAATGGTATATTTATGACTGGCGGGCGAATTGTGTCACTTGTCAACCGGGGTGAAAACGGACTGGGGCTGTCTGCTGGTAACGGCGGCATAAATCTCTCGGGTTGTGTAATAGACAGTATTACCTGTGTGGGGGATAAAGGGTATGGTATGCTCTCCCTTGAGGGAGACATCACCATAGAACGCTCTGTTATAAAGAGTATAGTGGCCGGAATGGCGGGAATTGGTACGTCAAAGAGTGTAATAATTAACGGAAGTACGGTAAATTCGTTGGCTACAGGCGAAATGGGAATAAACGGCGGAGCGGGTATTAATGCCTCTGAAAAAATAAAAATAACCGCCAGCGACATGACAGTTGCCGGATTTGACGGTTCAATAGTTGTGACCCAGTCAGATAGAAACAGAGAATTTACAGGCGGAATTGAAATAGAGGGCTGTACGCTCATGGGCGGGTATAGAATAAAGAGAAAAAATACGCGTTATGGGTACATGCATTCGTTTATCTCGCCCGATAAC
>CAYSTR010000081.1:0-9102 GCA_964433745.1 uncultured Oscillospiraceae bacterium
GCTCCTTTCTGTCGGTGTGCAGGGTGTATCTCTCGTTTCGGTATTGTCGAAGACGCTCGAGAGTGTCCTCATCCGCGCCAAAAAGCTCGCCGCCCAAGAGGTTCGGGACGCTCTTACCGTCCTCTGTGCCCTCTGCCATGATACCGTACCGCTCACAGAAGCGCGTTCCCTCTCCCTCACCCAGAGTGTTCATTATCTCGTCCGGACTAAAGAGGTAGAAAAGCCCCTCCTCTCCGTCTATGTCTGCATCCTGTGCCGCGTAGAGACCGCCGTTTTTGTCGGTCAGCTCCCTCTCGACATAGGAGTACACCCGCTCTGCCACCGTCTTGTAGAAGATGTTGCCGGTGTGCTCAAAGGCGGTGATGTAGGCAGCGCTAAGGAGTGCGTTGTCGTATAGCATCTTCTCAAAGTGCGGCATGAGCCAGAACCGATCGGTGGAGTAGCGGGAAAATCCGTAGCCGATGTGGTCAAACAGCCCTCCGCGGTACATGCACATGAGCGTTCTCTCCGCCATGTCCAGAGCCTCCGGCTGACCGCCCGACGCGGCAAACCGCATAAGGAATAGGAGGTTGTGCGCCGACGGAAACTTGGGAGCCTTCCCGAAGCCGCCGTACTGACGGTCAAAGCTGCGCTTAAAATAGTTAAAGGCAGCATAAGGCAGCCTCTCGGTGTCGGACGGACGCTTTTTTGTCTGTTCCCCGATGTGCCGAACCAGCTCCTCTCCCCCGATTATGAGATTCTGCCTGTTCTCACGCCAGTTGTAGTCCAGGGTGTCCAGAAGATGCGTAAAGCTGTCGGGCGGGAAGTAGGTTCCGGCGTAGAACGGCTTGCCGTCCGGGGTCATGAAAATGCTTGTCGGCCAGCCGCCCGAACCGGTGAGTGCCATACAGGCACGCATGTATACATTGTCAATGTCCGGGCGTTCCTCCTTGTCCACCTTGACAGGCACAAAGTCCCGGTTTAAGGCGTGTGCCACTCCCTCGTCCTCAAAGCTCTCCCGCTCCATGACGTGGCACCAATGGCAGGTGGAGTACCCTATGGACAGAAATATGGGCTTGTCCTCAGTTTTTGCTTTATTAAAAGCCTCATCACCCCATGGAAACCAGTCCACGGGATTGTGCGCGTGCTGCTTTAGATATGGGGAGGATTCATTTATCAATCTGTTGCTTTTGTTTTTTTCCAATACTATCACCTCGGAAATAGTGTTTACAGTTTTTATGTGAGCATACAAAATGCTCTCAATGTGACCGCATCACTCCACATAAAAAAATGTCAAAATCTGTTTCATTACTGCCTTAATATATTGACTCTTGCCAAAAAATGGAGTATAATTGGCTTGTCCCATAGATATAATGTAAATAGCATTATATCGCAAGGGGGATTTGCTATGATGGAAAGGGAGTGTGATAATATGGTTACACGCATAATTAAATCCAAACCAGCAGCAAGAAAAAAGCATGAAAGGTTAACTGAAATAAAAGCTAAAAGACAAGATGCAGCCGAAGGCAAGCTTACAAAAAATGAGTATAGAGCTATGCTTAATTCAGTAACAAATCGTGGCAGAATAAAAGCTCGTGATAGAATGCGGGGAAAGAAAGTGGTCGAATATGGAGAATAAAGTATTATTATTTGATTCGGCACAACAAGACAAGGAAAATATTGAAAACAAGTCAAAGCAATTGACCGCTTTAATTGATGATAAAGATAAAATAGATACAAAGAAATTCTACGCCTTGTATGAGGAAATCATTGATCTATTAAGCGATTTTTGGGACAAGTATTTAGATGATTGCGGCTTAACTGATGAGCAGGAGGATGAGCTTTTTGATTGGTATGATAATATAAATAACGACATTAATATGGCATTTGATTACAGTTCCTCATACATAAATTTGCAAGTGCTCAATAAAATTGAGGATATGGAAAACCGAGCCGATAACAATCAAGCTCTACAATTGACGGTGTTTTCGATTGTATTAACAATTTTATCTTTTGTGTTAACAAACGCTAAAATTTTGGCGGCAGATAACATTGATTTTAAGAATGTTTTATTGATTAATCTTACTTATCTATTAGTATGCAGTGTCCTATTTACTTTTATATTATTTTTTATAAATGGAGTTCACAGAAAATTATCGACTATAGCCTCAAAACTTGTGCTTGCGTTTATTTTAATAGTGTTGCTGATTGTTTCAATTTGTTTTGTAGCAGTTAAAATGCCCTAATAGATGTATATGCTTTTCTGCTTGCTGCATTATTTTTGTGTGAGATATTAACATAATATTTCAATCGTGTACTTCGATGTCAGAAGAAAAAATATATAAATGAAAGGAAGATGATGATTATGAATTACAAACAGTTTTCAAAAAAAACCATTCTATTGTCGGGCTTATTAATAGGAATTTCTATAAGCATAGTGGCTTTTTTTGGAATAGTATATCATAATGACAATGCTAGTAGTATCGGAATAAATTCAAAAATAGTGAGGTCTTATGATGCCGAGGAAAATCAAAGACTTAGAAAGGAAACTGAGCTGTATAAAGCTTTACAAGGTTATAAGCATTATGATGACATCGTTGTGAATTTATTAAGTGAAAACGGAAAATATAAAGCTTTAATAGGTCTTTGCGGTACAGAAAACATTGGTGAGCAAGAAAAGAAAGAAGTGGCTTTATATGTTTCCGAATGCATTGAAGAAATTGACGAATCGAATGTTGAAATAGTAGTGATGGAACCACTTGCAAAATAAAACAAAAAACAGATAGTGTATGCTAAATAATTTCTACTCCGACACCGATATGTTGACGAAGCACCTGCTCCCCGCAAAAAATTTACAAAACCGCTTGTAATTCCCGCCGCTTCGTGATATACTAAACCTAAACCGAATACAATAAAGGCAGTGACGAGGAGGAGTACATACCTACCCGAAGCAAAGAGAGGGAGCGGCTGGTGTAAGCTCTCGCGAGGGACGTATGGAAGTAGCCTCTGAGCCGTGAACCGAACGGAATACCTAGTAGGCTTCATCGGTCTTTTCCGACCGTCAGCGGGGAATATCCGCAGGAAGCGATATCGGACGAAAGCGTAATACCCGCCTAGTCCCGCATCGTGCGAGCGCAGGGGGAGACCTCTGAATTTGGGTGGTACCGCGGACTTTAGTTCGTCCCAAGCAGTGATATTGCTGCTTGGGACTTTTTATTGTATGCGGTATTTTAAATTTGGAGGGAAACACATGGAAAAGCATTATAATTTTAGTCAAACAGAGAAAAACATGCAAAAATTCTGGGAGGATGAGCGGATATATCGCTTTGACAGGGAAGCTAAGGGGGAGATATACTCCATTGACACCCCTCCGCCCACCGTCAGCGGCAGTCTCCATATCGGGCATCTGTTCTCCTACACCCAAGCCGAGATTATCGCACGTTACAGGCGAATGCAGGGGTACAATGTTCTATATCCCTTCGGCTTTGACGATAACGGACTGCCCACAGAGCGGCTAGTCGAGCGGGAGCATGGCATAAAGGCACGGGATGTGCCGCGCAGTGAGCTTTTTTCCCGCTGTGAGACCGTCACATCCCGCTACGAGGACAAATTCCGCGACTTCTTCTCCTCCCTCGGCTTCTCGGCAGACTGGGAGCTCGGTTATCGCACCATAAGCCCTGAGGTTGTGAGGATATCGCAGGAGCTGTTTCTGGAGCTGTGCTTGACTGGGCGCGCCTATACAAAGGAGTCGCCAGTTCTCTGGTGTACCGAGTGCGGCACGTCCATAGCCCAGGCGGAGCTTGACACCTGCGACACCGAAACGGATTTTATCTATCTGCCGTTTATGTCGGAGGGGACGGTACTGCCCGTCGCCACAACGCGCCCGGAGCTTCTGTTCGGCTGTGTCTGCCTGTTCGTCCATCCGGAGGATGAGCGGTATACAGCTTATATCGGGAAGAATGCTCATGTCCCGCTTTATGACCTTAACATTCCCATCCTTGCGGACGAAAAGGTCTCGATGGGAAAGGGCACAGGAGCGGTCATGTGCGCCACCTTCGGGGACAGCACCGATGCTGAGTGGTTTTTATCGCATAGTCTCCCCTACAGGCGTGTCATATCCCCCGACGGACGTTTAGCGGAGGATGTACCCCATATCGGGGGAATGATGATCCGTGCTGCCCGAAAGGAGATAATACGGCTTTTGGGGGAACGAGGGCTCATTCTAAAGTCCGAGCGGCTCACGCACACCGTCTCTGTTCACGAACGCTGCGGCAGTGAGACCGAGATTATCCCCTCCCGCCAGTGGTATATAGATGTGCTCACCGAGCGAAAGCGTTTCCTTGAAGCGGGAGAGCGCATTAACTGGTATCCCACCCACATGAAAGCACGGTACACCGCATGGGTCGGGAATCTAAAGTGGGACTGGTGCATCTCCCGCCAGCGCCGCTTTGGTGTTCCGTTCCCAGTCTGGTACTGTGCGGACTGCGGTCGTCCCGCCTTCGCCAGCAAGGAAATGCTGCCGGTAGACCCGTCAGAATCGCCCTATGATGGAGTATGCCCCTGCGGATCAAGCTTATTTGTCCCCGAGAGCGCAGTCATGGACACATGGGCGACCTCGAGCATTACCCCGCAGATTAACGAGCGTACCGGGCAAAAGCTCACCCCCATGTCCATGCGCACACACGCCCACGAGATTATCCGTACATGGACGTTCTATACCATCGTCCGCAGTCTCTACCATACCGGAGACATTCCGTGGCGCGACCTTATGATATGCGGATTTGTCCTTGCAAAAAAGGGGGAGAAGCTCAGTAAATCCAAGGGCGGCGGGCTAGACCCGGAGGCGCTCATAGCTACCCATTCCGCCGATGCCCTGCGATACTGGACGGCAGGAGCAAGACTAGGCAGTGACACCTTCTTCTCCCCCGATGAGCTGTCCGAGGCAAAGCGGTTCATGACAAAGCTTTGGAATGCCGCAAGGTTTGCCTTTTCTCATCTCGCGGACTTTAAGCCGGAGAGCGGGACACAGCTTCTGCCGGTTGACAGGTGGATTGTGGAGCGGGTAAACGAGACCTCGGCAACAGCGGCAGGGCTGCTTGACGAATACGAGATAGGTTCTGCCCGACATGGGATAGATGAGCTTTTCTGGCGGGATTTGTGCGACTATTATCTGGAGATAGTAAAGGAGCGGCTCTACCGCCCCGATTTGCACGGCGAAAAGGAGCGGAGAAGCGCACAGTCTGCGCTATACTACGCATTTTTAAACATCCTGCGGTTTTACAGCATCTATGTTCCGCACATCACCGAATACCTCTATCAGGAGTACTTCCGCAAACATGAAGAAACACTGTCCATCCACCGTACGCTCTGGGTAAAGCCCGGTGAAACAGACAGTGGGATATTACAGTTCGGCGAGCAGCTAAAGGAGACTATAGCGGGTGTGCGCCGGTACAAGTCCGAGCGGGGGCTTTCAATGCGGGCAGAGCTAGAGGTGCTGGAGATATCTGCCGATAAGGGCATGATGGAATGGTTTCGGCTTAGTGAGAGGGATATTATGGCTTGTGCCAATGCGCGGGAGGTTCGGTATATATAGCATTACCATCTATATCAATATCACTCGTTCTAAGCTTTATCCACGCTCCACAGTTATACCGCTAAGATACTCGAGCCGTCCGCTGTCCCCGGTGAAGTTAAATACAAGCTTGTACGCCGTAAGCGCCTGCCACCGTGTACCGGTTGACTTATTTCGCGCATTCGTGCCGTACTTTGTATCGCCGCACAGCGGGTGACCGATGTGCGCGAAGCTTGCTCTTATCTGATGTGTGCGCCCGGTCAGAAGCTTTATGTCGAGGACGGACATTCCGTCCTCCTCTTTTATGACGGTGTACTGTGTCACCGCCGTGCGCCCGCCCGGAACAGGCTTTTCGTGCACCGTGACCAGATTCTTGTCCTCATCCTTTACAAGATAAAACGTGAGTGTCCCCGACTTCTTCGTAAGCGTCCCATGCACTGTCGCCTGGTAGAACTTGTCTATCTGACCGTCCTTTAGCTTCTGGTTTAGAATGCGTAAGCTCTCGGCATTTTTAGCCGCCAGCACCAGTCCGCCTGTGTTGCGGTCGAGCCGGTTGCACAAAGCGGGGACAAAGGACTGCTCCTTGTCCGGGTCATATGCGCCCCTATTGTAGAGGTATTTCTTGATTCTTGCAATAAGCGTGTCAATACAGCCGCTGTCGTCCTCATGGGTAAGAAGCCCCGCCGGTTTGTCCGCAACGAGGATGTTTTCGTCCTCATAGACCACATTAAGGCTGTCGGGGACTAGCATAAATGTGCGTTCCTTGGGCGTATCGAAGAATTCGTCCCCTATAAACATGCGCACGACATCGCCCTCCGAAAGCTTCACACCCCCGGCACGCTTCTTGCCGCCCACCTTTATATGCCCTGTCCTTAGATAACGGTACATGAGCGACACCGGCAGAGTGGGGACGGCTTTACCGATAAACTTGTCCAGACGCTGCCCCGCATCATTTGCCCCTATAATAAATTCTCTCATCTATTTGTTTCCCCATAGCTTAAAAAGTCGGCTCTGCTCCCGCAGAATACGTTTAGGTCGATATACCGCTCTGTGCCGATGTAACCGTCAAGAACGGCTCTGTTTGTATACTGCCAGAACGTCCACTCGCGTCCGTCCGATAGGCGGGGAGACGTTATGACATTTCTAATCCATATATCTAAGTCGGCAAAGCTTCCTGCAATATATAGGTCATAGGATTTTTCTGTAGCGTAGATAATGGGCTTTAGTCCGTAGTGCTCTGTCAGCCTGCCGATAAGAGCGTCAAGCTCACGGCGGGTTCTGTCCTTATCCGGGAGGTTTCGCTCCTTGTCTCCGTAAAACTCCACATCGATGACCGGCGGGAGCATACCATCAAATACTTCCACATGCCCGATAAAATTATCCGCCTGTGCCTCCCCCGGACTGTCATAGCTGAAAAAGTGGTACGCTCCCACTCTAAGCCCCGCCCGCCTTGCCTGCTCATAATTATAGGCGAAGCGCTCGTCCGCATATGAGCTTCCCTCTGTAGCCTTTATAAAGGCGAACTCTATGTCCTGTGTGCTCAAGACCGCCCAGTCGATTTCGCCTTGATAGGAGGATACATCCACACCCCGCACAGGGTATTGCTCGCGTGACGGATTGTTTAGAAGAACTACCCCGTTCCATATCAAAAGAAACAAGATCATACCGGTGAGGATTATAACCGCAATGGAGAGATAAAGCCAGCGGATTTTATGATTAATCTTCATCATATTATATTATTTCCCGCGTACATGTCTTTGTACCATTCTCGGTGTTATCGGACATAGAAGTCCTCCTAAAAAATATTATGTCATACTGAACCTTTGCAAAGCTTTTTCCGACTTATATAGTGAAACCGGTTTTATGTAATAGTCAGGAGGTGAGGATACTGGACAATAAGGGCGAGTTTTTATGTCTCCTAACAGAATGCAAAAACTCCTTAGAACGCTTGGTTTATTATAAGGCCGGCAACAGAACAGACGGAGATGATATCTTGCAGGAGGTATATCTGGCGGGTTACACGCGCCTTGATACCCTTACGGACAAAACAAGGTTTAAAAGCTGGATTTGGGGCATAGCGAGGCACAAAATAGCCGATTTCTACAGGGAAAAGGCGCGGAGGCTCGAACTGCCGCTTGAGGATACGATAAGCTATGAGCCGAGTTATTCAAGGATGGGTGTAACGGTAAAGGAGACCGTTACCGAGACGCTGACTGCCTTGAATGACATAAACAAGCAGATTTTATATCTCTATTATATTAAGAATAAAACCCAGCCGGAGATTGCCGGAATCCTCGGTATTCCTCTTGGCACTGTAAAAAGCAGACTTTACAATGCAAAACAAAGCTTTAGGGAAAAATACCCTTATCCGCCTTATATAAAAAAAGGAGCTGTATATATGAGAAACCTACCGGATATTATGCCGAATGTTACAATAAAGAAGAACGATAACCCCATTTTCCCTGTTCGTTGGGAGGAATGCATGGGGTGGTTCATAATACCAAGGCTGGGAGAAAAATGCACGTGGGCAATGTATGATTACCCCAATATGAAAAGAAGTGAAATCTTTGAATTGGAGGTTATAGGTAAAGCGGCGGTGCATGGTATTGAGGGGGTCGAGATTATATCAAAGGAATATAACAGTGAGCCGTCAGAGCATAAAAATGATGACACAACCCGGACTTTTGTTGTACAGCTCACAGATACCCACAGCCGTATTCTTCTCGAAAGCCATTGTATCGGCGGTGTAAAACACACATACACATTCTACGATGAAGAATTTCTGAAAAACTGGGGATTTGGTGAGGATAACTGCGGAAATGAGATAAACCTAAAGCCAAAGGGTGTTATATCAAAAGACGGCAGTACCATTACGGCCAACGAAATGAATGTCCTTGATGTTGTGGGGAGTTACACCGTTACGCTAGACGGAAAGCCGTATGATACGGTTTTGGTAATCGATATCGAGTGCTACAACGGTGGTGTAATGTCCGAAAGTTATCTTGACAAAAATGGAAGAACTGTTCTGTGGCGCAGGTACAATAAAAACGACTGGAAGCTAGGTGTTTACGGGAAGCCTTGGAATGAGAGGCTGCCGCAAAACGAGGTCGTGACCATAAATGGTGAAATCTATGTCCATTGGTACGACTGTATAACCGATTATATAGTGTAATTATCAGAAACCGCTTTGTAGGCTTTACACCTGCAAGGCGGTTTATAAATTATTCCTACATCCGGTCGAGCTTCGCAAAGCCCTGCATAATCTTCTTCTTGCCCGCCTTGTCGAAATCGATCTCCAGAAGTATATCCCCGCCCATGGGTGTTGCGGAGAGTATCACGCCGCTGCCGAATGTCTTGTGCTGCACCGCGTCCCCTGCGGAAAATACCTGTGTGTCGGGCTTGTCCGCGCTCTTTCCCGCAACGCCCACAGAGCGGCTGGCGAATATATCCGCCGCCTTTTTCTGCGCATGGGTGCTGGCAGCCGACAGCTTCTCCGCCTTGACTACCGTCTTGTCCTCGATCTCCTTTAGCTCCTCCGGTATCTCCAGCAC
>CAYSTR010000082.1:0-9015 GCA_964433745.1 uncultured Oscillospiraceae bacterium
TTGTGCACCGCAAAATCCGTCCGATGATAAAACGTTCCTTTTTATAGAATCGTTATAAAGTATGAAAGTTATTGAGACTACTCTCAGTTTGCCTTATCTTGTACTCACTAAGCATTTGTAACGATAGCGATTGGATATGTGATTCTTTGGATGAAGATACTCTGGTGTCCCCACCCATTTTTGCTTAAGAAGGAATGGATAAGTATACAGTTTTCAAAAAATCCCTACTCCAATCTCTTCATTTATCGTTATTTCACATACTCTCTACAAGCAGCTACATATGCTTCTATGTTATCCCATGGTACTTCCGGCTCCAATAAATGAGTAGGTTGAGGTAATAACCCTCCTTTAGAGCCAGCTATACCGAGGTTTTTGTTAACCTCTCTTTTTACCTCATCCGGTGTACCAAAGGGCATGAGCCTTTGAGTTCCTATTGTTCCCGAAAAACTAATATTGTTACCGAACTCCTTATATATCTCCTCAAAATCCATGCATTCCGGCTGTACTGGATTTAGTATATCTACTCCTATATCAATAAGATGAGGAATAAAGGGTTTTATATAACCGCACGAATGGTATGAGATGATAATATCCGGATTTGCTTTTTTGGCGGCGGATATTATCATTTTGTGCTTGGGCTTGAGCCAATCACAATACATCCTTTCACTCATCATAAGTGAGTGTTGCATACCGATATCATCCCCCATAATAATCACATCCACACCGGCACGCGCATATGCTTCTACCTTTGAAACAAGAAGCATAGATACTTTATTTAAAAGCCATTCCGCCTTTTCATTCTCATCCATCATGTCGGACATTAGCTCTTCCATGCTACGAATAGCCCAAGCAGTCTCCCAAACAGAGAATGCCATAGGACCAGCAGATATTTTATCTCTAGATTTAATTTCATGTATGGTACTTTTTAAGCGCTCTGCACTTGTTTCCTTAAATACAGGAAACGGAAAAGCCTTCATCTCATCTAATGATTCTATACTTGCTAACGGATGACGCATTCGCGTCATGTGAAATGCTGCTGCACTACCCGGTTCGTGGGCTACACCCCAAATATCTATAATAGCACCCGGTTTTAAATTATCATAGTATTTGTAATAAACCGAACTGTCGTTACAGCTTAGCTCTTTATCATCAAAAGTTTGTAGAGAGAAGTTAAAAAAATCACTATATGGTATTCCTCCTACATTTCTTTTTTTGAACGAATCCTCAAGCGAAGGACAGAGGGAAAAATTTACAGGAATCTTCTCGTAGCCTGTTCTTCTGACAAGCGACAGATAGTTTTCTCTTTCGGTCATATTAATCTCCATTCATTTAAAGGTTTACAAATAATCCCGTCCACATTAGCGGTCGGGATTGTTGTTATTTAGCTAATAGTCAAATTAGTATACAGCTATTTCTATACTCCGAATTTCTAAGATAGGAGCATTTTGCTCGGTGTTTTCGTAATATACATCAAAGATGTTGTAGCCGTCTATAATTGCATTGACGTCTATATCAAAGCAAAAAGCAATATTACCCGGTTTATGGCGAGTTAATATATTACAAGCAAATAAAAGATCTTGTGATAAATAGCTTTCAAATATTGGGAATCGTCCGTTAATACTAAGACCGATATTAGATATTCCTTCCTCTTTCTTGCAAATAACTTGGACAACAGCCTTACGAACTTCTTTCTCTGCAGCCATAGGTATATTAAATCCTCGCCTCCAGCCGGGCTTTAGCAATGCGGGCAGCTGTTCGGTCATCTCCCCGCCTGCCAACCAGCAAGAGCCCTCCATTTTAGAAAGGGTATAGCATTTAGTCCCCGCTTCGGCTTCCTCCTTACTGCGTACAGTGGCGAGCTTTGAATAGTCCGATCGTATACCGGGGAACCGTCTGTCTTCGTCTGCGGCGTAAAAATTATATATCTCAAAGCCGTCTACCCCTAAGGCTCTATGTGCTAGGTAGTTACCACGCATAAACTCAGAGCCAGAGCCCGTATTGCGAGGCGAGGTGAGTACATTCCCCGTTTCCAATTGTCCGCAGGCTTCGAGTCTATTTGGTCCAAATTCACATCCGCCGTATATCTTTACACTGTTACCAAGCTCACGGCGCAAGTAATCATAGGGTAAATCCCACAGCGTGAAAACAAAGTTCTGCGGTACAATATTATCAACAATACCCTTTGCTGTAAGTGCTTTTATATCAACGCCCATTTGCTTTAGCATCTCAAGCTTTGGCATGATACGCATACCGAGCTGCATACCCGGGCGGCGGCTTATCATATACTCTTTGATTTTTGCAAACCATGCTGTTATATCCGCTATTGTTTCAGCGTCGGCAGGCGGCTCGCAAAAGTATGGGTTCCGTAAAAGGTCTATTTGTAAACCTTCTATTGGGTAATCGTCAATAAGCTCGCATATAAGTTTAAAGAAATAATCTCTTACTTCCGGCATACCGAAATTAAGCCCGGTAAAGTATTTTTGGTAGTCTCCGTTTAAATTATGATGAACCCCCTTTAACCTATATCGATTGTCCTCAAACAATGGACAGGACAGATAGTCGCCGGGCTGTGCTCCGCCGACATGATGCATATCATTCATACGAATGGAGGCCCAAGGAGAAATGCCATACTCATGGCAAGCTTTTACCGCTTCCTCAAACCAATCAATACCCTGTTCAGCCAGATCTAAGAATACGTTCAGAAAATCAACATTTAAATCCATATAGTCGCGTTCGTCATATGTCGCAAACCACACGGTGGATTTTACATATTCACGATCGCCCCGCTTATACCCGTCGAGGATAGTCGGCCAAACACGTGACGGATACCACGCTACTTGTGTATTGGGGTTGATTGAAAAGGTTGTTATACCGTTATCCTTTAGGCATTTGACATACTTATATATTGTTTCCTTCTTATACTTTCCTCCCTCGGGCTGCCATATCTCCGGATTCCACCCGAAAAGACCGAAATCAGACGTATAAATAAGCGGGAACGACATAAAAAATCCTCCTAATATTTCCCAAATTGTTGGGCTGCTTTATATATAGCTACAACATTTTCAACGGGTGTATTATCTTGAAGCTGATGAGACGGGCAGAAGAAATAACCGCCGTTCGGCTTCATAATATCCATAACCTCCGCCGCATATTCAAACGCTTCTTCCGGCGAAGCATTTACAAGTCTTTCCGATGTTGAAATACCTCCGCGAAAAGTAAGCCTGTCACCAAATAATGATTTAATCCTGTGAGGATCCATACCGGCAGCCTCCGGTTGAATAGTATCAACGCCCGAAATGCCAAGATCTAGGAAATCATCAAAAAACCCACTTGAAGCACCGCAGGAATGAATCATAATCGGTAAATCATATGACTTAGCCAGCTCAGTAAATGCCTTATGCCTTGGTTTTATCAATCGCCTATACATATCCATGCTAATTAAAGGTCCGCGCTGTGTACCCAAATCCTCACCTATAAACATAAAAGTCACATATTCGCGGTCTCTTTCGAGTATTCTTTCAAGGCATTTTAGCTCAACTGATAACCCCCTGTCTACCAAAGAAAGGACATCCTCATCTTCAAAGGCCAAATCACAGAAAAATTCTTCAAAACCTCTAAGCTGAGCATATATGTTAATTATACATGCTATTGATGTACCCCCTACATATGCCGCATATGATGACCTGCTCTTTAAATATTCATGCATAGTCTCATAATCAAAATCATTATGATCTGGTGTTTCATAAGCTCGGATTTCCTCAGCTTCTGCGTTTTTAAGCGGAAAGGGTTTCCCATTATAGCGTGTATTGAGCATGCGACCTGTATACCTTAGGTTAATGTGCCTAAAATCCCCTCCTATTTTTTCAAGCAAAGCGTCCCGGTTATTTGGGTCGACACCCATAGCTTTTGCAAACCTATTGTGTATTTCAATGTTTGCTGTATAGTCAATAGGCATTCTATCTGGTTCTTCATGGGAGAATGCTGTTAAAACACGTTTTTTAGGTGTCCATTTACCTTTTATGTTAACGTTTTCCATAATGCCCCCCTAAATCGATTCCCATTCTTTGTCGATTAGTTCAGCAAAGTATTTAAAATTAGTAAAACTGACAGGCGGAAGCATTAAATGATCAATACCGGGAATGTATCCTCCTCGTTTTAACAGCGGAGGTACAATTGTTTCTACCTCATGCCTTATATCCTCTTGGCTCCCGTTCAAAACACGCTTGTCAATACCTCCCCATAGGATAAGCTCTGGGTACAAATCTGCCAATCGCAGGATATCATTGCCCTCTGTGCGTTCAAACGGATCCATCATATTAAAACCGCATTCAATATATAAAGGGAGCACCTCGTCGACACGCCCGTCTGTATCAACCATAAAGTGGTTTATGTTAAATGCTTTAAAAAATTGCATAATATCCTTAAAATAAGGGGTTAAAAACTCCTTAAACATTGCCGGAGAAATTAAACATCCGTTTTTATATGCAATATCCTCAAAAAACATAACATAATCTACCCGCATATCCGAAACTAACGGCTTACATATACCTTTGTAATATGTAAGCCAGTGTGCACAAATTTCATGTATTAGTTCAGGCATATCATAGAATGCGTAGGACAGAGCTTCCTCTCCAAATAAATTACGTAAAAAACCAAATACACCGCATATAAAAAGGCAGTTGGTTTCGGGATTATATAAAAACTCTTTTGAAATCCTTGAATAGTCAAACCCCTTATCATGAGTGGTATAATCCATCCGCTCCTTTATCCGTAAAAAGCTATCCCTGTCACACACTGGATGCGATATATATTGCGATATTAAGCCATTGCTCCGCGATCTCTTTTGGACAATACCCTTAGTATCGCAGGCAATAACAGTATCGTCTCCGTTATCCTCTAAGATTGTATCAATAAACGGCGGATTATAAGGTATACCTGATGCTCCTGGATTTCCCGGTATCATATTAGGGCGTTCGAGCTTTAAGGACATTATATCATGCCCTTGGGAAGCCCATTCTTCCAAAAGCTGCGGCCACATAGTATATGCGTACCATCTAAGGGGTTCGTCAGGTCTTTTAAAAGAAACAACCTGCTTAAATTTTTCATTTGCGGTCATTATAATTCCTCCGGCTTTGCATTATGAATGGCTTAGTGTTTTATATATCACTCCCCCCTAAATAAGAGGGAGTGATATATAATTTCGTTCGTCTATTTCCAGTACTTCATATATAGTCTGTTTGCCGCTTCTTCCAATTCTTTGCCGCCATTTTTGTTCCAGTTTTCTACCATGGCGTCAAATCGCTCAATTCCGCTTTCACCGGTTATAATCTCTGTTATGACAATGTCCCTCTCGTCATACAGGTTTGAATATTTTGTCCCTAAATCCTCGCCGCTCTCAGATTTTAAAGGACCCTTGACCTTATCACGCGAGTATTCTACCTTGTCTGTAGAATATATCGCACCGGGAGTTCTCATATACTTATCAAGACTAGCTAGGATCTTCGGTGAATATTGGTACTTCCATAATACAGGAGAGGAGCCGCCGATATGCCAATAGGTTCCTACATTTATAGCTGTTTGCTCTTCCGGAGTAACAAATCCGGACAATCTCTCGGGAAAACCGTCAGCATTTAGCTCCCAGTGTTTTCCTTGAATACCGAAGTAGTGAAGTAAAACAGCCTGTTCGTCATAATACATACGTTCAATCATTTGCATGAGCTTTTCGAGTCGCTTAGGATCGGATTCGTTATGTATGCCAAAACCCAAACCCATACCGTAGAAAGGATCCCAACACATACTCGGGGGCTTCATACCTTCGCGAGAAACCGGAACCGGACCTAATCCAAAGGTAGCCCCAGGGTTTTGCGAAGCAGTTTTTTCTACAAGAGAACCCGGAAAATAAGGCTCCTCTGTTACCATGCTACCCTCACGGAAGCCCACCCATATTCTCAAAAGATACTTACCCGATATAAAGTCATTATTCAAATTTTCTGCGTTGAACAGGGGCCATTCAGGATTGATATAACCGGCTTTCTGCCACTGCGCTAATTTAATTAGTGCCTCACGCGCTTCGGGGACAAGCCAACCTGGAACCATCTTGCCATCTCTTATAACCCACTGGGCAGCGTCCGTTCCATATGCGTTAAATATTGTCGAAAAGCTTTGGAACATAAGCTTACCCGTTCCGCCGCCATACGGGTAGTTGTTAGGATATTTTGCCTTATACAGTTTGAATACGTTTTCATATTCCTCAATCGTGGTAGGAATCTCAACACCCAATTCTGATAAGATATCTGTCCTAAACAATGTCCCGGATACGAATTGGTTGGCGAATGCAATTTCTGGTATCTGCGGAAGCTTCCCATCTACGGAAAAACGCTCCCACACCGTATTCTCATCTCCGTAAACCTCTATACCCTTGCTATTTACTGTTTCGTAGTACTTAGGCATATTGGTTTTAATTAATTCGCGCGTAAGTGTAGCGCAGCCGCCCTTCAAAAAGGTCGGATCCTGTGTCCATGTACGGAATACGTCTGGCATGTCGTTAGAGGCCATGAACAGATTTAGCTTTTCAACGTACTGTGCGTCTTCGACACCTAACAGCTCGAAATCGACATTAAGCAGCTCTTCTAAAGCTTTCGTGACTTCGCTTTTGCCAGTAGGGATCTGCCGAGAAAAAAACCATTTCACCTTCATGGGGGCTTCATCAACGGGTTCTTCCTTAGATTCTTGGGACTGTACTTCCTCTTTGCTACTGATTGGGTTACTGGATGTCTCCTGTGTCTCTGCCGGCGTGCAAGCTGAAAAAGCCATCACCATAATGCACATTGCCAACAAAACCGATAAGTATCTCCTTTTCATGTTTACCTCCTGTTATATTTGAATTGAAATTGCCAACAAATTATATCTCAACCCTTCAGTGCTCCCATCATGATACCCTTGACAAAGTATTTTTGAACAAACGGGTATATGGCGAGAATAGGTATCGTCGCAATCATAAGAATAGCGGCCTTTACAGACTCGGGAGTAAATGCGCGTGTTACTATGGCTTCGCTTGAAACGGTAGTGCCAGACATAAAGCCCGCTAAAGAGGGATCATTTTCTAACAAAACACGGCGAAGAATAACCTGTAAAACTATTATTTTGTTGTTGTTAATATAAATAAGCGCGTCAAACCAAGCGTTCCAGTTACCGACAATGCTCCAAAGGGCGACTGTTGCCAAGATAGGCTTAGAAAGCGGCAGTATTATTCTGAAAAACATAGTGAACTCCGTAGCTCCGTCAATAGCGGCCGACTCCTCTAATTCCTCTGGCAGTGACATAAAATAGTTACGCATTATAAGCAGATTAAACGGCAGGATAATCCCGGGCAAAACAAGAGCCCATATAGTGTTTATTAGATTTAAATCACGCATAAGAAGATAATCGGGTATAATACCGCCGCTGACAAACATCGTTATAACAAGCAGGGTGGTAAAAAAATCACGAAAGGGTAATTGTTTTTTGGATAATGAATAGCCGAATGATGATGCAATAATCAATGTTAGCGAACAGCTTAGAATGCATCGGATTGCTGTCCACATATATGCCGTAGTTAATTGTCCTGTAGAAAGGATTTTTTTATATGATTCAAAGGTTATTTGGGATGGAAATATTGATAGCGAGGGCTCATACAGCAGTTCCGGCGGGCTTAAAGAAACCGTAAGCTGCCTCAAGAAGGGATAGATAACAGATATGCTGAAAATAGCAAGTATTGCAATTACCGAGCTTTGAAATATAACCTCACCTATATTTAACTTTTTCACTTACTTGATCCCCCCCATATTGAGTAATCGGAGGTTTTTCGTGCTATAAAATCAGCAACAAGTAAAATAACAATAGCCACAGCAGTTTTCGATAACCCCACCGCTGTTCCAAAGCTGTATTGGAACCCTGTAAGACCTATTCTGTAAATATATGTATCGATCACATCAGAAACAGCATAAACCTGCTTATTATATAAGTTAAAAATCTGGTCAAAACCCGCATTTAGAATACTACTCGTTTGAAGAATTAGCAGTATGGTTATAACAGGAGCTAAACCGGGCAATGTAATATACCACATACGTTTAAAACGTCCTGCTCCGTCTATAGTCGCCGCTTCATATTGCTGTGTATCAATGTTAGCGATTGCAGCTATGTATAATATACTGCTGTACCCTACATCCTTCCATATACCGCTGAGAATTAAGATGGGACGAAACCATGTCTTACTTGTGAGTAAAACAGGTGCCTGGAAATTAAATAACTTTGAAATAAAACCTAAAAACCCATATCCTGGTGATAATAATTCAGTAATAAGACCTGCAACTACAACCCAAGATAAGAAATGAGGTAAATAACTGATGGTTTGGAATGTGCGTTTTAATCTGTTGGACCGCAATTCATTTAGCATTAAAGCCAATATAATCGGCATAGGGAATCCAAAAACAAGCCGTAAAAGACTAATTTCCACTGTATTTCTGACAACATTCCAAACCTCGGGCATAGAAAATAATCGATCAAAATGTTTTAACCCCGCCCATGGACTAAAGAGGATGCTCAGTGAATTATCAAAATCCTTAAACGCAAGTAAAAGCCCATATAGCGGTATGTATCTAAATATTATCAAAAGTATAAGACCGGGGAGCATTAGAATGAATAGGCGCCTGTATTTATAAAATCTCTTCAACGTGTACTTAAAGCCCTGCATACTATTATCTCCATTCTGCTGGTGAGTAGGTTGTTCTACATGTTCTACATAATATCACATACATTTTACTTTGTCAATAGTATTTTTTTATTTTATTAATATAATTTTAAGTCATATTGACTATACAACTTGTTTTTGAGGGCAAATTTATTATTTTTATTAAATGATTGACAAACTCAAAATGTTTCAAAATAAATAGTTTCTTTTTTTTAAATGCTTGAAAAATAAACAGTCTATTTGTGAATTGCTTGACAAGGGGGCCCTTGAGGTTGGCGGAATAGCAG